>CALBTS010000037.1 GCA_937968035.1 uncultured Methanomethylovorans sp. | reverse complement strand
GTTCGTATTCGGTGACTGGAGTTCAGACGTGTGCTCTTCCGATCTGTGATCTTCTGTTCTGCCTCAATCTTAATTCTCTGCAGGTCCCTTTGTGCCTTGAGTGCAAGTTGTTCTGCTGTCTGCTTTGACTCGATGGCCTCCATGAATATCTTTGAGAAACTGAACCCGACAATGGAGAACGCATCAACTGCTATGTTGTATTCCATGAGCCTTTTCGTGAGGTTCGCCTTCATTGCATCGCTTACAGCTGCCCTCTTTGTAATGAGCTCTTCTGCAGTATACCTTGCTGTAACAGCCTTCACCACCTCCTGCACTGCAGGGTCTATTATTCGCTCCTTGAACTGTGTGCCAATAGATTGGTAGACAGCATTCGCCCTATCAGGAACGATATGGTAGTTAATCGCAACAGTGGAGCTTACATCCTGAAGATCTGATGATGCAGCTGCCGCATCGGTGGTTGCCTTCTGCACCTTAACATCGATCGGGACAACAGTCTGCATTATGGGAATCCTGAAATGCAATCCTTCGTCTAACACATTCTTCTGGACAGCTCCAAAATTGAGGACAACACCCCTTTCGCCGGCTCCAACCAAAACCCATGGATGTAAAAACAGCAAACCGACCAGGATTGCCCCGATAATCACTGCCCCCCTCAAGGGTCCTTTCTTCATTGCAGCCTGCATCGTCTCCTGGGCTTTGTAAATATCGTGATCATTCATGTGATCTACCCCCATTTATCTGGTATGAATCTATGATACTACAGGTTCACTTGATGAATTGATAGCCTTTTCCGAAAATATCACGTGGAGAGCACCTTCTCATTGATATCGTGGTCCTGCTCATAGAAGAATTTGACAAATACCTTCTGAGCGTTAATCATTGTATCGATTCCAAGAATATATTCGATACATGAGGAGGTCGTTATGAAATCGATAGCCAGGGCCGTTCTGCTCCTTCTGACAGCATGTCTCACATTCGGCTGCGCATCCTTCAAACAAGGCATGTTTGACTTCATGATGTCAGCCGAGCGGTCCAAGTCGGATCTCAATCCTGGAATTGTCCAGATCCAGGGCCAGACCATGGCATATCTGGAGCGAGCTGGCAAGGGCGAGACCATCGTACTCATCCATGGATTTACCGGGAACAAGGATCATTGGACCCGGTTTGTCCGATACCTCCCCGAGGACTATCGAGTGCTCGCCTTTGATATGCCAGGCCATGGAGATAACGATCAATCTGTCGAAAAGACCTACACCGTCGATTATATGGCATCAACCCTTGATCAGGCAGTAAGTACGCTGGGGCTTTCCAGGTTTCATCTTGCAGGGAGCTCGATGGGTGGATGGATTTCCATGCTCTATGCTGCCCGTTATCCTCAAAAAGTGATCTCCCTATGCCTCTTGGATAGTGCAGGCCTCATGAATGTCTCTCCGCAGCCGAGTGATCTTCAGATGGAGCAGAGCAAAGGGCATAATCCGTTTATAATTACCTCACGAGAAGACTTTGAGGAGCTTTTTGAATACGCCTTCATATGCAAATAGCCTGTGATTCCCTGGGCGGTTTTGATTTTCGTGTTTTCA
>CALBTS010000036.1 GCA_937968035.1 uncultured Methanomethylovorans sp. | reverse complement strand
TTTGTTGCCATTGGTTATTATCTATATGAAAGTGTTTCCTTCAATTTTTAACAATAAAAAGCTTTATATCATATCACTTACCTTCCTTCTTCCGGTAGCTTCAATGGGCCTTGAAACACATGTAGAATTGAAAACTTTTTTATTGCTCACTGTTGCTTACCTGATGGTATGCATCCTCATTGAGGGGATCATGGATCTAATCTATGTTTGATTCAAATTGATCAACTTCTTTTTTCCTTCATCTTCACAAACCAATCGATCAGATGTCCCGATATACTGGCCTTTCCCGGGAAGTTGGGTAGTTCATCTCTACTGAACCAAGCAGCATCAACTATCTCTTTTCCATCAACACATATTTCTCCTTCCGCATAGTCTGCAATAAAGCCTATCATCAGGGAGTTAGGAAAAGGCCAGGGTTGACTTGCGAAGTATCGTATGTTCTTGATCTTAAGTCCTACTTCTTCCATGACCTCTCTTTTTACGGCATGCTCCAGCGTTTCTCCCGGTTCCACAAAACCGGCGATGACACTATAAATGTTAGACGAAAAATGTGATGAACGAGCCAAAAGAACCTTCTCTTCTTTCATCACCAGCACTATTACTGCAGGTGATAAACGTGGATATATGAGAAGATCACATTTTGGGCACTTTTTACCTCTATCCTCAAGGGTTTCTGTAAGAATACCACAACGTCCGCAAAATTTGCTTGTGAGTTCAAAATCAACGAGTTGTACTGCTCTTCCGGCAAGGGCTAGCATTCTGTCATCTATTTGTCCCATAAGGTCCTTCAGGAACACTAGCTGCATTCCGTAAGGTACTTCTTCGTGTGACTCAAGTCCTATGGCATAACATAGTTTCTCGCCAAGTGAGCCTACATATTGCACAGTCATCTTTGTCTTTACATCTTTAATGTGATCATGAAGGATTGTTTGGGGATCAGGTAAGTTCAAAAGGTCTATGGCTACTTTTCCATTATATACATATATGTAACAGGAAGGCCTGTTCTCAAAATAGGCGGGTAAAGGATAAGTAAAGTCAAGATCATCGTTAGAAAAAGGCATTCTTTGGCACATACACTGATAATAGCCATTTTGTCAATTTAATCTATTGGTTATGGATGTAAAAGAATAAAAAATAAAAATGAAAGTCGGTAAATGTGATCGGGAATTTGTCAAAGGCCTTTTTTCTTGGTTCTCTTTTCTCTTTTTTCTCCCTTTTTGACCATTGAATATCCTACTCCGAACACTATCAAAGAAATGGCGAGTCCAATTCCTATGTAAGATAGTACACTCTTCTTTTGTACTTCGAACTCAAGCTTTTCAGTTCCCACATGAGCTTCATAAATGCCCTCTTCCGGGGACATATAAGTGAAGTTCAAAGAGGCACTTTCTCCTATTTCCAGGGCAACTGTTCGGGTATCAACAACCGATCCATTGATCTTCAGTTCTACTTTTTCTTCACCGGGAGCGGTACCTGTGTTAGTTATCTCTGCTGAAAGGCTCACATTTTCTTTTTCTGTAGGATCAATGGGCATGATATGTAGTCCGGAATATATGAACCTAGGTTCACGGACGATGACATCTAGATTGTATTCTGCAGGGAGAAAACCATCAGGAACTGTTTTTATCTTGTGGATCCCAGGGTCTTTTACTATATATTCCAATTTTCCATCGCCGGAAGTCTTACCTATGGCCTTTCCGTCATATAATAACTGGACTTCAGAAACGGATTCTCCGTTAAGGGATTTAACCGTGGAAAATATAACCTTGTCTCCTTCATACACTCTGTCAGCAGATATCTCGATGCTGATCTTTCTAGTTTCATCATCTCTTGCAATAACTTCTATTTCTTTTGATGCAGATACAAATCCATCCTTGCTGGCAACGAGCTCAAACTTTCCGGCGCTAGATGCTGCGTATTTGATCATCCCTTTCTCTGAAGTAGTGCCAATATCCTCTTCGTTTATACTAACAACAGCATTTTCTACACCTCCTCCTCGTGAGGATACTTCTATACTGACAGTTTCTCCTTCTATGATTGTTTTAGGAGCATCGACTTCCAATGATTCAAGGGGTGTTGCATTCTTTCTGATGAATGGATAATACCTAAGATCACTGGAATCGGATACCTGGAAGTGTATATTGCCCATTACATCTATCATCCTGTCTCTTGAAAGGGATATCTCTTCCATATTTTCCATAGTTATCCCGTCAGCAGATAGATCAGTTATTTCCATCAGTCCATATTCCTTACCTTCTCTCAATGTTATGTACTCTTGGGATATCTGAAAAATACCTTCTATAAAGACAGCATTGGTCTCGGTTCCTTTGAAAATGTCTTTTAGATGTACGATTATCAAAGGCACATCTTCAACAGAACCAATATCTGAAATAAAGATATAATCATCATCTGAAGATACTGTGTCGGTGTCAATCAGGGTGCCATTCCTGTACAGTGAAAAGAATGCGTTACTTCCGTCTATATCCACTTCTTTTATTTCGACTTTATACCCTTCTTCCAGCAGCAAAGAAGATCCTGAAAATACAGTTTTTTTCTCGTTGCTATCGATCAGGACTTTGGCAAGTTCACCTTCTGAAACAAGACTTATCTTATCTGAGAACTTATTTTCAGGATAACCTGCAAAGTATTTGTCAGCAAGGAACCCCATGACTTCGAATTTTCCCCATTCATCATGTTCAAATCTTACTTCCTGAGGCAGGCTTTTGTATTCCAGTTTACCTTTTTCTATGTTTCTGGCATCAATTTCTTTAACGGCTAATACCTCTGTGCCAGTTCCTTCATCTATATTATAATAAAATCCTTCAAAGTTCATGGGTGTCCACTTGAATTCTTCTTCTGCGACAGTACCCCTTAATATAGAACCTCCGGGCTCGGACTTTTCTATCGTGGGTGCAAATCTCAGTATACTGTCATCGGCTACTGTGAACCTGACCTTCCCCATAAGGTCGATATTCTCTCCTTTTGTAAGTAATATCTCTTCATGATTCTTCATTGTTATCTTTTCAGAAGATATGGACGTAACTTCCATTTTTCCATAGACATCGCTTGAATTTACATTGATAAGCTCGTCAGATATCTGGAATACCCCATCTATAAATACTGCATTGGTTTCGGTTCCTTTGAAAATATTATCCAGGTGTACGGCAACGATCACCACTTCGTCATTTAAGCCCAAGTCTTTTTTGTATGTATAATCATTATTTGATAAGATAAGATCTGTATCTATCTGTTTTCCATCCTTCTTCAAATTCACTAGTACCTTTTTCCCATCTGCGTCCACTTCCTTTATTTCAAGCTCGTAACCTTCTTTCAATACAAGTGAAGAGCCAGAATATAGTGATTTTCTTTCATTACTGTCAATGAGTATTTTCGACAGTTTTTCATATGACATGAGACTTAGGTTGTTGCTGAAACTGGCATCTGGATATCCAGCAAAATATCTGTCTGCCATAAAACCTATTACATGGTATTTACCCCAGCCTGCATATTTAAAATCACTCTCTGTAGGTGTTGTTTCATAGACAAGGTCTCTGATGCCTATTACTCTTTTTAAGTTCTTATCAAGACGTATTGTAAGTTTTTCAGATCCTGCGTCTGTATTTATATCATAGTAAAATCCTGAGAATGTTTGAGGTGACCATGAATATTCAAGGCTCAAATTTAAATCTCCATCCCATATCCTATTCCCTGTGGAGTTTGAAGAAGCAGCATCTGCTATGCCACATAATACTATAAGACAGAATAAAGCTCCGCCTATGATCAGTTTAAGGAATTTATACAACTGTAACCATCTCCTAAAGCACCACTCTAAGTAAAGAAAACTGGTCGTTTTTTCGGGCTTTACTTGGAATGGTCATTCATCCAGCTAAATATTATACTATTAAATTATATATTAATAACGGTTTACACTAGGTCTATTGGCCATTTTTCGCCGGGAATTAATCATTACCCCAAACAGCAATAGGATTATATACGATACAGTATTATCTGCGCCATCAGTTTATATTCCGTTAGGATATGCAGTCCACCCCTTCGCGGGGAGTGCCGGCAAATGTGCCGGGGCTACAGGATACAACGTATCCCTAAGGAGGACATAAATTATGGCAGATGAAGAAATAAGACATCTAGTCCGTATCATGAATACTGACCTCAAAGGTGAAATGCCTGTTGAGTACGCATTAACCGGTATTCCTGGTATCGGAAGACGAACCTCAAGGATCCTTGTGGAAAGCACTGGTATCGACCCATTGGCAGTAATTGGTTATCTGCCTGATGAGGATATTGCAAAGCTTGATCAGGCTATCAGTGGTTTTGAGCAGTCCATGCCTACATGGATGCTAAACAGACGGAAAGATCTTGTGACCGGGGAGAACAAGCATCTTCTCGGACAGGATATCCTGCTTACATTGAGGGAAGATCTGAACACTCTTAAAAAGATCAGGTGCTACCGTGGTATACGTCACGAGCGCGGTCTTAAGGTAAGGGGTCAGAGAACAAAGTCCACCGGTAGGCGTGGCAGCACTATTGGTGTAAGCAAGAAGAAATGATAGGGTGATCTTATGGGATATCCAGGAAAGAAGAGAAAAAGTTATGATACGCCTAAGCATCCATGGCAGGCTGCCAGGATGGCTGAAGAGGTCGAGCTCATCAAGACCTATGGACTTCGTAACAAAAGGGAATTGTGGAAAGCACAGAGTATTCTCAGGCGGTTCAGGGCAGATGCTCGCAGGCTTTTGGCAGAGTCTGGAGAAACAGAACAGATGTCCGGTCATTTCAAACTTGAAGCTGAACAGATCCTCGAAAGGCTTACAAGCTATTCCATATTGAAAGCTGATTCAAATATCGATGATATTCTTGGACTTAAGACCAGTGCCCTTCTGGAGCGCAGGCTGCAAACCCAGGTACACAGGCTCGGACTCGCCCGTACTCCAAAGCAGGCACGACAGTTCATTACTCATGGTCACATTGCCATCAATGGTCAAAAAGTTACAGTACCTGGAATGATGGTCACCAAGGAACAGGAAATGCTCATCGATTATTATGGAACTTCTCCTCTGCTTGATGAAACCCATCCGGAAAGACCTGCACAGGTAGCTAAATCCATTGCAGGGCATGATTAAGGAGGTGTAAATATGGCAAATGGAACATGGGGTGTTGCTCACATCAAGAGCTCATTCAATAATACTATCATCACTATTACCGATATGACTGGTGCCGAAACAATTGCAAAATCCTCCGGTGGGATGGTTGTAAAGGCAGCACGCGATGAAAGCTCTCCTTACACTGCAATGCAAATGGCAAGCCAGCTCGCTGATACACTCAAAGACAAGAACATTGAAGGTGTGCACATAAAAGTGCGTGCTCCCGGCGGTAACAAGCAGAGGAGTCCGGGTCCCGGTGCTCAAGCTGCTATCAGGGCTTTTGCCAGAGCAGGCATTAAAATCGGACGGATAGAAGATGTAACGCCTGTACCTCATGATGGTACTCGTCCAAAAGGCGGAAGACGTGTATGATCTCTCTGTTTAGATAAAGGAAACAAGCATATGACGATGGAAGTAGACATACTGGAACTCTCCGATAGGTCTGCAAAGTTTGTATTATCAAACACAACAGCTGCATTTGCAAATGGTATTCGCAGGGCTGCTCTGGCAGATGTACCTACGATCGCTATTACCGAGGTAAACATCTATAACAATACCTCGGTTTTGTATGATGAGCAGCTTGGCTTACGCTTGGCACTTATCCCTCTTACTTCGAATATGGAGGATTTTGTTCCTAAAGAGGAATGTAATTGTGGCGACTTTTGTCCGGCATGTCAGGTTTCTCTTACTCTCAGTGCAGAAGGCCCTGGAATAGTTTATTCTCAGGATCTTGTGTCCTCTGATGATAAGGTGCAGCCTGCTGATCCTAACATTCCGATCGCAGATCTTCGGGAAGGGCAGAAGATCGTTCTTGAAGCGATAGCTCAGATGGGCTATGGTAGTAAACATTCCCGATGGCAGGCAGGTGTAGCATGCGGGTACAAGAATATGCCAAAGGTCGAGTTCAGTGGTTGTGACCTCTGTGGCGCATGTGTAACTGAGTGTCCTGTTAACATCATTAAGATGGGTGCTAGCAGTGCTGAGATCTCTCAGGAGGATATGTTCAAATGCACTCTTTGCAGGTTATGTGAAGGGGTTTGTGATATTGATGCCATAGATGTCAAAGTTGATGGGCATTCTTTCATCTTCATGATGGAATCTGATGGCTCTTATAGCACAAAGGAATTGATCTTGAATGCAGGTAATGTCATCAAGGATAAGGCTACAAGTCTGGCTGATATCCTGTCTACGCTCTGAGCCAACAGATTAATATAGGAGGTTGCTATCTCCTATATTGTTCTTTCCCTATGTGCGGGGGTCGCCCAGCTAGGTCAAAGGCGCTAGGTTGAGGGCCTAGTCTCGTAGGAGTTCGTGGGTTCGAATCCCATCCCCCGCATCTATAATATATGAAGTTGTTTACATGGGATCTTGTTGCCATGTGTCAAAATACTTAGGTAATAGGTACGAACTGGCAGAGTTTTTATTAATACTTGCGTCACAAAACTTAGTTTTTGTCGCAGCTTTATTGTTCCATATCGACGATCATTCTTGCAATAAACGTAAAATTTTTAGGACTTATCTATGTTTTTATAATTTCACTGGGATTTATGGTTTGGACTTTCATTTACCAAAAAGATAATTCATTGCTTATTTTAAAATACCTGTTTCTTAGTTTTATTAGTATATTTATTGTTGGATTTGATCCATATGTCACAAATTATATAGACCATGGAACTCCTCTTTATCCTGTATTCGGTTCAGATTTTGACATATTAATGCTGAATAACCCATCTGATTTTCAAAATACAAATCCGTTTGGTAATCTATTTCGTTCCGTCTTTTCTCATTCGGTGACAGGGGTCACTAATTCTACATATAGGATTCCATTTGTCATTAATGTCGAAGATCTTCAAGCCTTCCAGACACCTGATGTACGATTAAGTGGATTCGGCCCTCTCTTTAGTGGTGCAATAGTACTTTGTATATTCAATTTACTTCAATTTTTGAGATCAAATGGGTATTGTATGTTAAAGAACCAATTTAGATCAATACTATCGTTCATAGTAGTATTTCTGATGATCTCAGTTTTAATTAATCCATCATCCTGGTGGGCACGATTCGTGCCACAGTTGTGGTTAATACCACTGTTCTTGTCTTTGTCCTTCTTTGCAGTGGAAAGAAAATCCAGGCTTTTATAGAAGTTAAAGAACTAAATGCCTCAAATTCATTTAAACTGCCTTATTCGGATACTATCATTCATATAGTAAACTCTACGTCTGGATAAGACAGCTCGATCAAAAAAGTATCCGGTTCAAATAACACGCACGCTGTTAGCAGGGCAGCTGTGGATCATTTCAGTATCCTTTTTCTCTAAAGTCTTGAGAAAAATAGCATTCCTCTTCATCATTACCAGCTTCTTTTCCTGAAGACGCTCCTGGTATATACGAATGGAACGCAGAAGATCGATCTTCCTGAACTCCGGCCAAAATGGAGCACAAAAATATGTGGCACATTCATTACCAGATGTCTGCCAGGGAAGGAAATTGGATACCCGCTCATCTCCGCCAGTACGGATAATAAGATCAACATTGGGGACAGGATCTCCCGCAACAGGATAGAGGTGATCAGCAATAGTACCTTCGGTTATATCTTCAGGGTCTAGTTGCTCTTTATCGATCTTTTCTGCAATTTTGCGTACTGCCTGGATTATATCCTGCCGGCCGCCATAGGCAATAGCTACGTTAAGATAAAACTGATCGTAGTTTGCCGTGCATCTCTCAGCTTCTTTGATGGAGCATCTCAAACTGGAAGGAAGTTTCTGGAGGTCCCCAATAGCTCGGATGTGCATTTTTCTTTTATGGGTGCGCTCATCCTGGCAGAGCTCATCGAATTTCAGGCCAATAAGTTCGAATAGCTTTTGTTTTTCATCTGCAGACCTGTTAAAGTTCTCTGTAGAAAATGCATAGACTGTAAGTTGTTTGACGCCTACCTCATAGGACCACTCGATCACTTTTTCAGTTACACTGGCACCTCTCACATGTCCATAGTTGGTCAATTTACCAACCCTGTTAGCATATCTGCGGTTCCCATCCATGATAATTGCAATATGCTCAGGTACATCCAAATGTGCAACTTCTTTTGAAAGAAGGCGCTCATATGCACGATAGGTAATATCGTTTATGTATTTTAATATAAAAATCCCTGCCTAGTTTTTTCTACCTTTCGTAGCACATCAAACCACAAAAATTATTTGCATCTATTGTATAAAAAGATTACTTTGAGGTGTTGCAATATTCTTTTTTAATAGTTCTCAAGTACTGAACGAACAACATTCCTGTAATCCTCTTTGAGAAGATATATGTTATGATCTCCAGTCACGTCGATGCTTAGGATCCCAAGTCTTGTGTTCATTAAACCGACCATGGCAGAAACTCCCCTGTAGCTTACGTTGAAATCAGTTTTATTCAGGTACCCGTACACATCACCGGTTGTGAACTTGTCCCCTTCAAGAAAAAGCTGCAATACCACTTTACGAATACCGGTATCATCTCTGCTGAGATATTTTATGAGCCTCTCCCTAACGCGGTCCTCTATCGTTTCCAGTACAAACACCTCGTTTTTTTTATATGCGATTTAAGGTTATAAAGTTATTGTGATTTATATAAATTAAACTGATATTGGTAGCCAAACTGGAAGTACGTATATCATTCTTGCATATATAATTTGGGTTTTAGAGCGGGATCTTTTCTACTACCATCCCACCGGGAAATGGATATTTTTCAATGATACACATTTCTTTTACATCTGCTGATATATCCATTTTTATCTCTTCAAGTATCCAGGCAGCGATATGTATCTCTTCTTTATCCACCTGGAACAACTCTTCAGGAACACCTGATAACAACAACAACTCGGCCATATGCTGTGCAGACTTTTCCTCTCTGTTGCATGTTATTACGCCATAGATCAGGGTTCCATCTTCTGTCAACTCATCAAATTCCCTGGCTGTTCTTTCAGCTATGCGCAGCAGCCTTCTTCTAAGCTGTACAGCATCTTTATACCGGGAAGTGCATAAGTGTCCTTTTTCAGTGGTCTTTAATATCTCTATGCCTATCTTATATGAGCCATCTACAGCATTTGAGATCTCGTCCTGCAGTTTATAACCTCTGAGTTTCATTCCCTGAGAATTTGTATCTGAGAACTCAAGCTCATTCAGATTGAGAAAGCAACCCACTTCATTTGCCATCCTGGCCACTTCTTGTGCCCCCTCTATGGCCGGGATCTCCAGACCCGCTTCCATTCCTGTATTCATAGCTTTTTTTATGGAACTTGCGTAATTTTCCATATTACTGTTCCAGATATCTGCAGGTGGATGGAACCTTATCTCGTCAAGGCCAGCAGTTGCAAGCTGTTCCAGTATATTATCATCCAAAGGCAGAGCAGTGTAGAGATGAATATGATGCTCTTTTCCGAATTCCGATTTGAGCACTTTGATATATCTGAACACTTTCTCAGGTTCAAGCAACGGTTCCCCGCCGGTGATCCCCGTACCAAGTGCTCCCATCTGTTTTGCTTCTTCTATTATATCCATGTCGGAGTTAACCGTTCTTTCATTTGCAAAAGTAATGTCTTTTTTCCTTTCATCAGAAATAGGGCAATAGAAACAGTTCTTTCCACAAATACCGGTAATAAAAAGTACCATTTTTGCTCCTTCCTGGCATAATTTACAGCCTCTGGAAAGATATGTATAACGGGAACCCGCTTCTCCCTCAGATATGTTCAGCATAGTGGCGCAACCATAGATCTTATCATATATATCTATTGTTTAGTCCATTTGCCTTAAATACCTTTATCTCTTTGCCTATTATGTGGTGTTGAGCAAAGGATACATAGTAGTTTGCGGCTGCAAAAAATGCGGGAGGTGCAGGACCGTTTGTCCGACCTCTGCTCTTAAAAGAACAACCGACGACAGGCCAAAGATCGATCATGACCTATGTAACAGATGCATGCTTTGTGTGCAGTGTTGTCCCAACAAAGCCCTGATCTATATGGAATAGTGTTGTTTCTGATTTGAGAATAACAGTTACAGCTTTTCCTCAGATAAAGCCTCTGAATATTATCCTTGAAGCAATTGCCGATGCAGAGAACATAATTACTGATATAGGCAGTGCTCTGGAGAGTTCGTACATCATCTGGCTCTTATCTCCTCCATATTCGATGGCATTTGAGAATCGTACAAGGATCATTGTGATAAGAATAAGGTATATGCCTATTGACAGCATGAACATGTTTGGTCCTATGGAAAGTTCCAGGCTCTCGGGTGAGATATCCGCAGGCCCAGGGATCACATTCGGGGGCAGTTTCGATATACTATGTGCTACGTTCTGAAGGATCTTTGCGATCACTTCGGAGAGTGCAATTGTCACCCCTGCTATAAGCGGAGCAAAGATACACGCAGTAGACTTCATCGTAGATGTCATCTCGTACAATGATTCCTTTATGCGTCTTTCCACCTCCTGCAGGTCTGTCATATGATCGGCTAGCTTCACTATGGCCACACCAGCAGCTTCGTGGCTCTTATGCACGCTTTCCAGGAACAGTTTCATAGTCGTGTTTATCCTTTCAGAATACACATTTTTAAATGCACCATACTCGTCATCGAATATCGCGCTGTACAGGTCACATCTCATACATGAGATGTTCACAGCGGTTTTCTCGAAAGGCTCGCTGATGGATGCCCCTTTCATATTGGCAGCAGTGTGTATAAAAGCCTCTTCTGCAGACCTGCCTTCCGATATTCTCCTGCCCAGGATGAACAGAGCATCGGAAAACTCGTTTTCCATAGCTATTATCTTGTCCCTTATTCTCTTGTATGGGCCATATGCAGCATTCAGATACCATGAGAACGTAATACTTATACCTACCAATACCAGCAGTGCAGTAGGTACAACTCCTTCAAGCACAGCTGTTGAAATGATGCCATAAGGATTTCCGGCATACAACAATATGTATCCCAGGCCACATACAGCACTTCCGGTAATTAATGCCATAACAAGTTCCTTTTTCTTTTTTGATGGCAGCCCCTCCAGTTCAGGGTGTGTGTCTGATATTTTCTGAGGTACGAATGCTGCAGGTCTTTGCATAAGCACATATTCTGCATACATGAATGTGATCAAAGGCAATAGTATATCATATGTCAGTATGAGGTTAGTACTTGTGATGCGTATCCCAACAACAGCCATTGCAGGCAGCAACGCTACCAGGGCGAGAGGTATAAGGATGAATATGGAGTACAGTACATACGTAGGAAGTTTTAGTTTTGCAGCATAGCTCTCCATAAGGTTACGAGTTCCTTCCAGTATGATATCCAAAGACCGGTTCAATGTAAAAGTGCGTTGTGCAGGATCAGTTTCGCTCATGGAGCTTCTGATAAGATGCAATGACCTTTTGAAATGTTCACTGTTCTTACCCCACATTTCCGAGAACTGAACTACAGCATCATCCATGCCGGCATATACTCGTAAGTGGAGGTTCCATAGCATCTTTTTCAGATCCCTGGCAAGGGGCCTGTTTGAGTTCTCTGCGGCAAAATGTACGGCTTTTTCCATGTTAGGCACTATCTTCATTGACATTACTACATAGCTCATTACTTCAGGCATGTCTCCTAATGATGTTATCTTCATGTATCTGGCATGTATCTTCACATATTCACTGAGATACCACAATGCTGCGACAGGCAGGATCAGGCTTATAATAACGATTAATATAAGAATGCCTGATGAAGTTGAAGTGAACCTGAAAAATAACGCGTCCGTCAACAGGAAAAGAATGAACAGACTGGCTGATCCTATATAGGAAAAAAGTGTCGTTTCATAAGGTTCCAGGTCAAACCCTGTATAAACAAGGGCGTTCATATATTCCTGGCTTACTGCTTTTTCACTTTTCTTCTTGAATTCCCCATGATCTGTTATATATCCGGAGAGGTATCTCCATGTGAACTTGCATCCCCTGTAGTACCAGTTATTATCATGCATCATTGCCACCCTGTACTTCCTGGGCCAATGAACTGGAATATGGCATTTTGTCTCTTGTTGCAGCAGACAGTTTTTCATTTTTTGTCGCTATGATCTGTTCCAGCCATGCACACCATTTGTCATATACGCGCTGCATGTCTGGCTTGCCAGCGATCTCTTTTTCCTTTTCCATGAACATCCAGAACATGTTATTAGAGGCAGATACCATTTCAGCCTCAACGAATGCCGCGTCTGTTTTTCCGTATTCCGCCATTTTAAGCTTCATGTTTGCGCGTATACGGATGTTCTTTGAAGCTTCATCCACGGATATCCCCCATTTTCTTGCAATTTTCCTTATCAATGCAGACTGTCCTCTATCAAGCAGGTCTGTTGGTACCAGTGAATTGACCGAGGCATCAAAAGTGAGGATGTCAGAGAAGACACTGTATGTATTATCAGGATCCCACACTTCGTTCACTTCCGCTATCTGTATCACTTTACGTTTTGTTGCCATACTGCCTGCTATGCGGGTATTTGAACATACTATTACGGCATCTGTAGCCCTGAACGAGGCAGGAGGCACTCCAAGGGTATGCACTATTCTCTCATATACCGCATTTGTGGATGCACCATGTATGGTCCCGATCACAGAATTACCTGCTGTACCCACCTGCATTGCTTCATACAGCATTGCGACTTCCGGTCCTCTCACTTCACCTATTACAAGAGATGAACTGCCAAGCCGCAGGGATGCACGCAGGGCTGTGGCCGGGTCTATCTCAATACTGGATCTCACTATAGAGGACTGGGCATTGAGGCCCTGTGCTTTCCACCCCAGTTTCTGCAATTGTTCAAGAGGTATTTCCGGTGTGTCTTCTATGGTCAGTATCCTGTATCTCTGAGGCATTTCCATAAGCATGGCACATAACAGGGACGTTTTCCCGGCTCCTACTCCCCCGGCGATCAGCACTGATGCATGTCCATCCATCATGAAGCTGAGCAGACCTGCTGTGAGAGGGGTGATAGCACCGGTATTGATCAGTTTAGGCAGTGTCCAGGGAGCCTTTGCATGTTTTCTAAAAGCATAGGCCATTCCTTTTGCGCTCAATGGGTCTCCTATCACTGAAACACGTACTCCGTACTCCTGGAGCGCCATTTCAAGAACAGGGGTCGCTTCTCCGAAAGGTCTTCCACTTATCGTCCTGAACCTCGAGACCATGGAATCCATTTCTTCCTGGGACAGAAATATATTAGTAGTACATTCTTCCCCATTCATCACCACATGTACAGGATTCCGATCTGCAGGAGCATTAACATATATGTCGGTCACCCTTCCATCAGATAACAGGTCTTCCAGGATCCCAAGTCCCGTTGTGTATTTTGCCAGCAGGTCAGAATACATGTCCAGCTGAGAAGGTGACAAAACCACTTTTTTATCCCTTGCCTCTTCACGCAGCAATCTCTTACAAAGCCTGCGGAAATATTCCCTTGAAAGGGCGGGATCTGCAAAATTCATATCTTCCGGTCTATGTTTGATCATACGGTCCCGGACGTTGTCAATGAGCAGAAGTTCCTCAGGCTGCATGTTGTATTCAGCAGGGTTTACGACATAGAGTTTTTCGGGTTTGTCTGTAAATTCATATATAGATATGGGTAATTTCCTTCCGTCATCTCTCTGCACGTCATAGCATTCTATAAAAATAGTATTCACTGGTGGTTCGGTATAAATACGGGATGTGGAGAACAAAGGCCGTACGTATGGCTGCAGATTTTTCTCATGATCAAAAGTTCCATCAGGCTCACAAAAAAGATCGTTCACGAAGGGGCTCATCCTTCTGATTATATCATATAATGTTTCCTGAAAAATCCCTATACATTCATTGCACTCCGGATGAGTTACCTTTTCAGCTTCACATGTTAGTTGTTTGATGATCTTTTCAGTATTCCTATAGGCTTTAAATGGCGATCCTTTTGCTGAATTTATAATTTTCTCCATTTCTTCATTTCTGTTCTTTTTGCAGGTATCCTTTGAATCGTATCTGCAATTGAAGGAAACAGTTTCCATGTTCTCATATGTTCGCAGATGATCTTCCAGACGGGCAAGTGAGTAAATTTTCTGGAGAATCTTTCCATCGTATTCCCTGTCATAAAGATTTGATATTACAAGTCTTTCTGTTATTGCTTCTTTGAGCAGGATGTTAAAGATATTTGATCTGCATATGGGGTTATTTAGTGTGGAGTCTTCGTTACAGTCCGAACATTCAATGATTATGGAGCTTGTATCCCTGGTTTTCTTTACTCTATACGTGCACTCTTTACTTTCTATTTCGTTCTTCTCATGTGTTATAGAAGTGATCAGTTGCTTGATATTTACCGGTATCTTTTCATTTTCAGGATCATGGAATGATTTTAAGGCTTGTTTCAATCTGTTGTTTGCTTTGGTCCCAGTTCCTGTGAGCAAGAAATGTAATTTGTGACTCATTTATACACATCTTTAGTATATTTATTTGCATGCACTATCGGTATTTACATACAAAAGCTTTTCTATGAGTCCGGCGGATTACCAGCCGGAAAAAATTCCTGTCATCTGTATCATCAGGTGCATATCTGCAAGCAAGATTATTTATTCTATTAATTTTATATAATCATCCCATGAAGCTCATTGTGATGATTCCAGCCTACAATGAAGAAAAAACCATTCAAAAAGTGATCAAAGAGATACCCCGGAAAATTGAGGGCATAGATAAGGTAGAAGTCCTTGTCATTAACGATGGATCCACGGACTCTACTGTAAAAGTCTCTTTAGAAGCAGGTGCGGATCACATTGTTTCCCAAAAGGAGAACCGTGGACTTGCGTTAACTTTCCGTAAAGGTCTTGAAGCATGTCTGGAAAGAGGCGCAGATATAATTGTGAACACTGATGCAGATTTCCAATATAACCAAAATCAAATTCCAGATCTGGTAGCTCCTATTCTTCAAGGCAAAGCTGATATCGTATTAGGTTCCCGATTCAGGGGGCACATTGAATACATGCCTCTCCAGAAGAAAATTGGGAATATTCTAGCTACGCGTGTGACACGCATGGCTTCCGGCTACCCCGTGACAGATGCACAAACGGGTTTCAGAGCTTTCACAAGAGATGCTGCACTAAGGATGAATATTCTGGCTGACTATACTTATGTCCAGGAAACGATCATGCAGGCTGTTAACCATAACCTTACCTTGGTAGAGATCCCTATTGAATTCAGAAAAAGAGACGGTCATTCAAGACTAATGTCAGGGATTTTCCATTATGCTCAGCGTGCTACTGCTGTGATACTACGCACCTATCGTGATTATGAACCTATGAAGGTCTTTGCTTCCATAGGTTTTGTGTTTCTGGTCGTTGCTGCGCTATCCGGAGTAACGGTATTGGTGCAATTCATAAAAACCGGAGTTGTGGTCCCAAATATCTCGTACGCAATACTTACGACCATGCTATGCTTAACTGGTCTGCAGATCCTTGTGTTCGGTCTGATAGCCGATATGCTGAAATACCAGAGGATACGCGAAGAAGAGATATTATACCGTTTAAAGAAAATAGAGATGGAATAATTGCAATCTAGCTTGATGAAAAGATGTTGCAACGATCCAGCATGAATATAATTGTACTAACATCATCTTTTCCCAGGGACAAAGATGATTATAAGGCCCGGTGGATACTGGAATTAGGGCAAGAGTTCGTGAAAGATGGCTTACTCCCAGTTATCTTATGCCCTCATGTGAAAGGGTCCAAAACTTATGAAACAATCGACGGTATTGAAGTATATAGATTCAGGTACGCACCTGAACGATATGAATCACTGGGATATGGTAATTTCCTTCCCCATGAGAAATCCAGTTCTACAATTGGTGTTTTATTGCAATATCTGCTCAATTCTCTTTTGATGCTCAGCCTGTTATTTTTTATGTTCTTAAATCTCCATAAGCTAAAAAAGAAAAAGAAAGCTAAACTTATCTTTTCTAACTGGGCATTCCCCGCTGGCTTTGTTTCTGCAGTATACCGCCAGATATCAGGTATCCCTTCTGTTCTGAAAGTATATGGCACAGATCTGGTATTCCTTAAAAGGTTCAGATTAAGACCGCTGGCTAAATACATTCTCGATAAACACGATGCAATAATAGCTATCAGTGAATACACTAAAGCTTGTGCTTTGACCTTTGATGTAGATCCTGACAGAGTATCAGTATTTCCGGTTGGCAGTAATTATCCTATCAAGCATTGTTCAACATTTCTGGAAAACTTTAAACGAAAATTGTGCTTGTCGGACAGGCCTACTATATTCACTGTACACAGATTGATACCTCTTAAAGGTACATCTTTTTTGATCAGGGCGATGAGCAAGATCGCATCTGTCCACCCGGATGCTCTGCTGGTCATAGGGGGAGAAGGTCCGGAGCGTAGTATGCTGGAATCTCTTGTCAAAAGCTATCATCTTGAACATAATGTGCTATTTACGGGTCTGCTCCCGAACGAAGATCTCCCTTTATTGTATGAAGCATGCGATGTATATGTAATACCTTCTATTACCGATAAATGGGGAAACGCAGAGGGTTTGGGTATGCCTGCTCTGGAGGCAATGAGCTATGGAAAACCAGTTGTAGGATTTGATTCAGGTGGTCCTGGTCTGACCATTACTGATGGGTCGAATGGATTCAAGGTTCCGGAAAAAGACTGGGAAGCTATGGCCGACAGGATAATTCTTTTACTTTCTGATCCTGTTTTAAGGACTAAGATAGGTGCTAACGGTAGATCCATGTTCGATGAGTATCGCTGGGATAAGGTTTCCCACCTTTATACGGAGGTGCTTTATAGTGCAGTTAAAGGATGAAACTACTCCTAAGTTTGAATATCAGTTCATTGTTCTTTCACTATGGTTCGTATGTATCGCATGGGCTGCTAATTTGCTGGCTATGTTCTCTCTTTTTTACAAACCGATACTCTCAGCAGTACTACTGTTGATAACAGCTGTTTCCACATTCTATTTTCACAAATATCGTGCTAATAATGGTACGTCCAAACAGAACATCATTGCAATCTTATTTATTCTGCTCTTTTCCATCTTTACTTCTCTGTATTTCCATGATACATTCTACGGAGGCCGGGATCCAGGTATCTATTCAACCAATGCTATCTATCTGGCAGAGCATCATACGTTGCTCATAGATTCTGCTATGAATGATCTCATACCACGTTTTCTGTCTCCGAACAATTACATCACGACCAGCGATGGAAAACTGATTTCCCAGTTCCATTTCGGGTATATTTCCTGGGTAGCGATCTATTACAGTCTTTTCGGTATACAAGGTATACAATTCAGTAATCTTCTTCCTTTGTTCATAGGGCTTGTAAGTATCTATCTGATCGGAAAAGAACTGAGGAATTCTTATGTTGGTCTGGGAGCTGTGCTGACCTTTTCGGCTACATATCCTCTGATCTGGTTCTCAAGACAGACTGTGACCGAGATATTCTTCATGGCCCTCTTCTGGTTTGGAGTACTGTGCTGCCTGTATCTGCTGCAGCGCAAACAGAATATCTACTATATTTCATCGATGTTATCTTTCGGGATGCTACCCTTTGTACGTATAGAAGGTTTGATACTTTTTGGTTTCTATTTTCTCTTTTTACTATATGACTTGTCATCTAAGCGCTTTGTTTCATCGAACCAAAAGGGAACTAACAATATTGGCCTAGATCATTTTTCGGGTATCAGAAAACACGACAGATCCTATTTCCTGAATAAATATTTCCCTGTAATATTCTGGTTCGTATTTTTACTGACTTCAGCATTGCTACTTTATTATTACTTTTTTATGCAGACGAGATATCTCGGGGTCATAGATGCTGTCCTGAACCATTTTTCAGGCGGTGTGATATCATCTTCTACAGAAGCAGCATCTATGGACAGAACGGCTATCAGATATCATTTTCCCGAATTCGTATATATGGCATTATCTGAGTATAACCTTCAGTTGCCATTGATCTCCATTTTCCTGGTTTTCATCGTATCTGTGATCCGCAGGGATATCAGTTCCAGAAAACAGCTTCTTGTGATATTCTTTATGCTTCCTGGTTTTCTTTACCTTCTTTCTCCTTTCATTACCCTGGACCAGCCCTGGTTCCTCAGGAGGTATGTAGCTACAACCATACCAGGAGCTTTTTTACTTATGTCTGTTCTGATACATGATCTGTCAAAAAAGAAAACCTTGTACATGTGCCTTATGTCCCTGGTCATGATACTGAATATTTATACTGCTTATCCCATCCTGTTCTTCTCTGAAAACCAGGGAATGATAGCAAACGTAGGGAATATTGCTGACCGCGTTGGTCCTAATGACCTGGTACTTGTAGACAGATATGCTGCAGGTTCGTATAAAATGGCAGATCCTCTTTTTTTTGTGTACTCAAAGCCAGCTCTCTGGTGGGATGCTGACTCTGTTGGAAAGCTTAAAAATGATCTCAACATTTCCAGTTTTGATACAGTATATATACTTACAAATGAAGCAACCTCTCTGGATAAATATTTCAACCCTGTGGAGCTGGAGCTTTTTTACACTCAGGCTGTCACTTTGGAACAGCTCGAGGTTACAGTGGACCTGAACCATTATCCTCACAGGGAAGCAGATGTTTACGATATGGATTATTCCATAGCGCGCCAGCTTATGAAAAGACCTGCAAATATAGTGACCAGAAACTTTGAATTGCAGTTGTATAGGGTTACTGACAGTTCTAATATGTTCATGTGATCGTTCAGAAGGTGATTTATACGACCATAGGTATGATCAACACTGCCCAACCTTATACAGGTATAGGGAATTATGCATTTTCCCTATTCGAAGCTATTAAAGGCCAGATGGATATAGATCACGTGTTCTTTGATACCAGACAGTTCACTCTAAGCGAACTTACCACATCGAAGAACATAGCCGCTACAAGAAAGATACCACTTGTTGATAATAATCCTTTTTTTTATTACCGGATGCAGGGTCACATCCCAAAATACGACCTCTATCATCTTACCAATCAGAACATTTCTTTTTTTAAGGTAGCACCTAAAGTAATAACCTGTCATGATATCATTCATGAGATGTACCCGGCAAGCAGGATGCATCTGATGATGGGCAAACTGATGTATAAGGGCCTTAAAGGTGCAGACCATATCATTACTGACTCTGATGCCACTGCAAGCGATCTGCAACGTAAATATGGTATTTCCAAAGAGAAAATGACCACCATCTATCTTGGTATTGATCCTGCAGTGTTCAGACTTTATGAGGATGTTTCTTCGATATGGTCAAAATACGGTCTTGAAAAAGATAAGGAATATATCCTGCATATTAGTTCAGAACAGCCACGGAAAAATGTAGAAGGCATCATTAAGGCATTCTACAGGTTGAAAAAAATATCCGGAAGAAAGGATCTTATCCTTCTGAAGGCCGGAGAACCGCAATATGCACATGACAGGCGAAGTATCATGTCTCTGATAGCTTCTCTTAACCTGGAAAAAGATGTGCGTTTCCTGGGGAGGGTTCCGACAGAAGATCTTGCCAGGTTGTATTGCATTGCGAAAATGTTCGTTTTCCCCTCTTTCTATGAGGGTTTCGGACTTCCGGTCATAGAGGCTATGGCATGTGGATGCCCGGTGATCACATCCAATGTATCCTCTTTGCCTGAAGTTGCAGGTGATGCATGCATTATTGCAGATCCGGACGACCATCAGAAAATGGCCAGCCACATGCTTCAATTACTTCAGGATGATGTGCTCAGGTCTTCTCTTGTTCATAGGGGCATATGCAGAGCTGCCCAATTCTCATGGGAAAGGTGTGCAAAACAAACGGCAGAAGTTTATACACGTGTTCTTGAAGACATTTGATCTCAAAGTCCCTCTTTCTTCCTGAATATCCTTCCAACTAGATCGATCGATCCTGTGATCATCACACAGATCAATATTATATTAGTATCCAGGTGGGAGCTTATTGAACCTCGCCATATTTCTTCTGTGATCAGCAGAACCATAAAAATGGCAATCAATGTCAGGCATAAGCTACGATTGAATTCAATTGCCTTTACATATTTTTCTTCCTTCCGGACCTTTCGGGTACGATCTTCAGTAAAAGTATCTCTGTTCGCATATGCCAGAAGGATCGTTATACATACAATGAAAAGGAATAGCACGATATAGATCGGCACATTAGTGCCTATGGCTTTTGAAGATAATTTTTCCACATTTTCATTGCCCGGATCCATATCTTTTGCATTAATATCATCAGATATCGATCTGAGTATGTAAGATATAGTTTCAGGACCCCTGTTGTATCCTTCTGAAGTATTCGGCAGACCCAGGATGCAGAATATACCAGGGTCTTTTAAGTTCACGCTAAAGATGATGTGCTCTTCCTGCTCTCCTATCTTACTGGGAGCAGCGTATGACCATTTCCCATTTTCGAAGTAACCAATGTAAACATCTTCAGGTCCAAGTCCTCTGTTCTTAAGCCATTGTTCTTCCACAGGGAATTCTATGTATATAGTGCCAGGATTGTCTGGATAAAGGCTCAGGTCGTATATGCTGTGGATGTTGCCCTCTATCCCATTTTCCTCACTTGGTATTTTTTTCAATTCCTTTAGTAAAAAGGAGAAGTCAGTCACGTCTTTATTATAATATATATTGAAGGTTCTAATGCTGGTATTCTCAATAGTTATTGGTATCTCTTTTACCGGCTCTGTAAACGAGAAGTTGGTTCCATACTGTACTTTAATGTTCAAATTACCCTCATCATTGGGCACATTTTTTTTACTGGCCAGGATCTTGCCATTATCTTCGGTCTCCAGGGCCAGATATCCTCCAAGAATGGCTACAGGTCTGCCTTTTTCAAGCAGGATCTCAGTATTCTCTTCAAGTGTTATTCTTATATCCTGAAGACCATCGCCATTGATATCAGTGATCTCTGCTGTAGAGCCATCTCTGAACGTATCATGGTCCTTAATTACAATGGCATGGCTATTGATCCTATTTATCCTAAGCAGCGCACTGGAACTGTTAATACCTTTTACGATCTCTTTGCATTGAATGTTCACCAATGGTATCTCATTGTCCATTATAACTTCTTTATATGATGCTGTGTCATTCTCTTTGATCTCAAGATCTGACAGGACCTTTCCTTCTCTGTAAAGGAAGAGCCTGATCTTATGTCCAGCCGGGTCTATTGTATGCATTTCTAAGGTCATTCCATCTCCCAGCTCTACCTTTTTGCTGGAATTGACCCTTATGTTCATATCAACCATTATCCTGGAGAGGAAAGCTGATGAATTGTCTATTTCCAGTATGCAGTAGGGTTCACCAAGGTATGCAATAGTTCTGTCCAGGGGACTTTCAGCATCATGATCGCTGTATTGGAGGCTTCCGTATACTATCTCGTCTTTACTCAGTATATTGTCGTCTCCGGGAACGATCTTCAGGAACTCCCAGCTTCTTTTTCCTGTAATATCAAAATAGAACAGACCCGGTGATGTCCAGGTGTTCAGTTCATTATCATAATTGGAAAGATCAAAATATGCGTGACCGGTTGTGTTCCTGTAAGGATAGAATACGATTTGCTCTTTTTGCGGTGGAACTATAAAATAATCGATTTTTAGTTCCTGATCCTTGCTAATGGTATCATACAAGGGGACAACAGTACATTCTTCTTTGCTGAAGAAGGCTTCATCATTGTACGCAAAATATGCATCTGATTCGACTTTAATATCTCCCTTTGGTAGTTTTATATTATATGGAGAGGAGGATGCGGGTAACCTGATGTTTACCCATTTGTTCTTTGTATCCAGTTTTGTTTGGTAGGTACGGTCATTCCCTTCTATGGTTATCTCCTGCAAGCCTTCTTCATGTAAGGTCATAAATTTTAACGAGATCCTTTTATTGGAACCTACATACAGGTCCCCGGGTGAAAGGACGAACATCTTTCCGTCAAAGACCAGCTTGTCCTGTGCACTGCGCAGTTCGTCTATTATGATATCATCGTTAGATATGAGCTTTATATGGTAGATGCCGTCCTGCAGTCTAGGCACTTCCAGCATCCCTGTCTGGACTTCTCCTGCTCTGCGGGTCGCTGCATTTTGTCCATCGTCCGGTATGACCAGAGATCCGACAATTTCTCCAGAGGGTAAATAAACACTTATATTTAGTTCATCTTCTCCTGCGTACCAGTTGAGGTCATGTTTTGAAACAGAAAGGCTAAGGGTCTCATTGTGAATATATGTGTATATTTCATGTTTTCCCCTTAATTGCATAGAGCTTCTTGTTTCTGCAGAAGCATTAGTAGTAATGGTTCCCATTCCATTGAACTTCACATAAGGAGCTATGGCGAATGTAGAATCAGAGGACGGATCGTTCAGTACTGCTTCAAGTTCTGCTACATCGTTGTGGTTGTATGAATATATTCTATATTCATCATTAGATACCAATGGAACAGAACCCTCTAACCTGTCCAGTAAATGGTTGTAACCCACTCCGGTTCTCAGGCATATATAACCGTTAAGAAGAGAGGTCTCTGATGAAGGAGATATTGTAAAAGTATGACCTGGCTTGAGGCGTATGACGATGTCTTCGTCCCCATCCCAGTCGATATCCTCCAGGTTTATTATATAATCTTTATACAGGTCCTGACCATCGCTCAATACCGTTGCTTTCCTTATGGAGATATCTGTCAATGTTACTCCGTCATTTCCATTCTCATGCAAGAGATCAACTGCAGTAAAAGAGAAAAGCGCTACACTTTTTCCTTCATAGGTCTGTGAGTAATTGTAGCTACCGTTTTCCTTTATGCTCAAATGATCCAGGATACTTTTGTCGTTCTCCAGCACAAAAGTGGCCTTTCCTTCCATATCCGATATCTCTGTACATTTCAGAGTATATCCTTCCGGAAGATCGACCGTTTCATGGATCCCGATCTTCATGTCCTGGCCTTCCCACAATTCTGTGGATAGAACAGCAGTATCATTGATGTTCTCTATCAGGTATGTATTTCCCAGATAATCGATCTTGTTTCCTTCCTGGGTCCCGGCATAATAAAAATGATCGGCGTCTATGGTCGTACCATTCGAGAGGTCAATTGAAAGTATCTCTTTTGCGAGCAATAACGAAGGCGCATCAGCACCTGTTATTGTATATCCATTCTCGTCGTATCTTACATAAGAAAGTGGTCCGCTTACCTCCGAAGCAATAGCGGGGACGACGATCGCGATCAATAAAATGAAGTATAAGTATCTTTTATACACGTGACCACTACTCTAAGATTATTTTTATCCAGTCTACTGGAATATCTATCTGAGAGGAATCAGCCGGATGTTCTATGTTCGTAGAGAAGCCAAGTATATTGTTCCTTATATAAAGGTCATCGATATTCCACTCAGTTTCAGCTATTACCCATCCGTTCTCAGATATTACAGATCGGTTCTTCATTATTACATAGTCAACATTGTTCTTCTTAAGCCAGTCAAAGTTATTCTCCAGAGGCACAACGTTGCATTTCACTGGATCGAAATATGAGCCTTCTGTAAATGAAAAATATATCTTTGATGCTATCTTCAGGTCTCCGGCAGGAATATTGATCTCCTGCAGGCTTGATGAAGGTCCTATTTTCGCATGTTGTGTGACTGCTATCTTATCGATCGTTACATTGCAGGTTGTGTTCTTATTGCTGATATCTATTATCTGAAGGCCTTCTTCGTGGAGGGTCATAAGGCTTACAGGCTGTTCTTCTTCGGTCAAGGTGAATAGTCTTGTAGGGGTGTATACGAACAAATTGTTCTCTACGACTAGCTTACTGCTCGATACTCGTAGTTTTTTGATCAATGTATCATCGTTGGCGTCCACTATTATCTTGTATGTGCCCCGGTTCAGTCCGGTGGATCTGATATGGGATATCTGAGTTTTTCCCAGTCCGCGGTGGTCGGTTATATCGCCATCATCAGGAATTATCGCAGATGCTACCGTTTTTCCTGTACCTGAAACAATTTCCATTCTTAGGTCATCGGTTCCATTGTACCAGTTAAGGTCCTGTTTTTCAATATCTATTGAGATCTCATTTCCATCGACATATGTCAGAAACGTATGCTTTCCCCTTAATGTTGTGTCAACTGTTGTATTCATTGCTGTGATCTCATCTTCCAGAAGTTCGTCAGTGCCAGGGAACAAACTGACCGATGGCTGGATGGCCAATGTACTCTCAGCTTCCAGGTCTGAGAAGAGATCTGTGAGATCGGAAAATATGGAAGCATTATCATTTAAGGAGTAAACGGAGATGTTGCTATCAGCATATATCGTGTCATATTCCTCTTCCAGCTGTCTTTGGAATGGGTCATACAGCAGGTTCCACTTATAGTTCCATTGCGGAGCACTATGTGCACCCACTTTGAACACATATCCTTTGGCAAGCTCATCCTTGAAACGTATCTGGACCTTTGCTATTGAAGCATTCTTTATAGCAGGTTCCTCTAGCTGGAAATATACAAACCGGCTGGTAAAGTTCCTGAAATTGGTCTTCTCATCGCCAAACTTGCCTTTAAAAGGTTCCGATATCCTGTCTTCCGGGCCAGTGAGCTTAACATCTCTTAGCATATCATTTCGGGACCCCACATCTATTATATAAGAACCGTCATCTTCCCGGATATGTGTGGATTGAAAGTTCATCATTAGCAAGTAAGAGAACAAGATCAGTGGGATTAGCAGATGGACTTTGTTAAAGTTCATGTAGTACTCCGTCAGGTTATTTTTATGTTAGCTGAGATCTCATGGGTTTCAGATGTTCCTTCTTTGTGCATGTATAATGTTGCAATGTGATCGCCTCTATTCATCATGGATGAATCAATGCTGAAGGCCATCTCTTTTTTTTCAATGTCTGTAAATATGTCTGCATTCCCGGATCCATAGCCATAGTGGTATGGTGACTTCTCCCTGAGCGTTATTGCTGGAAGACTATGGTGACCTTCTTTTTCATTGAACAGAAGATCGATCTTAGTAGCTCCATCTATTTTTAGTGAGATATTCCATTCTTCCATCTTTTCAGAAGTAAGACCTTCATCAGCTACCAAAGTGAAAGTAATAATATCTCCTTTTCTGTAAGTATCTGAAAGGCCCTCTATTTTCAGTTCCTCTGCGCCTGCCATACTTACTAATAATACTATTAAGAGGAGTACAGCTGTAAGGATAGAACTATACATATTATTTTTGTTGTGGATCCCCTTCTGAATAGTATCCCCTGCGTTCAATTATATTTTAAGCTGTTTATATTAATTATGATTAATATTATATTATATAAATATAATGCTAAATCAATTAAAAACAACAATATTCAAAGTTACTGCAGCATTACTTGACATAATATGTTACAAGCAAAAGCTTAATTCTTTCTTAAGCTCACAGTCCTGTATCGCCTGAACATAATAATGCATAATGCCACTGCAGTTAACAAAAGGACCACATATACAGAATTTGCAAGATCTATTCTCATCCCTGCAAGATTGTGCAGGTAGAAAAGGCTCAGGGGTACCATGGCCATTGAAAGTCCCAGTGCAAGGGCGATCCTTTCTATCAGGTCTATCTCCCTGTTCTCAAAGAGTGCGTAAGTCCATATTAATCCCGGCACAAAGAGCACCAGCAGTGAACCTACAAGCATCTGGATGATCATTCATCCCTCCTTATTTTTCTTTTCTTTTCTTTTTCCTTTCCTTTCGATCTGATCAAGCCCTTGGGATCAAGATCATAGAATATCAATGCAACTGTTAACAGAAACATACCCGACAGGATCGATACTTCATTAACGATGCTTGTAGCACGGGATAATTTGTAACCGACCATAAATATCCCGATGATAGCGATCATTAAGGCCAGAATAACATCGGTAACCTTGAATTTGTGTCCATTTTCATTTTCCTCTTTATAGAACAGCATATCCATCAGGCCTGAAATTATTGTGGGATATACTATATACTTTACATCAATATATGCTGACACAGTATAGGTCCAGAGGTTCTCCATCAGGAACAACAGAAGCATTGTTACGAAGAGCGTTGAGAATATGTTGTGGTTAAAAGATAATATTTGCCGATGATTTTCTATTATACCTTTTGAAGATCCGGACACGTCTTTTCCCCTCTTGAAACGATCGCTATGCCCATAGATTATATAAGCAGCAGCCATTAACGATACTATGGCTACAATAGCAAAAATTGTAGTATCTGGTATATGTAAATTGTTATTATCTGTATTCTTTCCCAGGGACTGTTCAGCTTGTTTGGAAACTCCGGTATCCTGAGAGGTGTTGTTTACTTTCTTCCCTACTATTGCAATTATTGATGAGTTCCTGATCTCTGCTTCTATATTGACGTCGCCATTATTTTTTGTGGAGATATCTGCATTCAGTATTTCCCAGCCAGCATCATCATCTCTTAAAACAGTCAGAGATGATATGTCTATTTCTTTATCATCAAGCCATGTGTTGCTGACCTTAAAGTGGATATCACCATCATTGATGCTGTCGGGAACTATCGATATATTATATATTCTATATGTTTCGTATGCATCAGTTATATTGTGCAGAGGACTTGCACTGAGTTGTTGGACCACTAAATATGCAGACCGTATCTCATCTTCAAAAGTGATATCCAGGCTTCCAATACCCATTTTTGTGAACTTGAAGCTTGCATTCCTGGACGGGTATGTCCATGTAAGGAACATATCTTCCTGTTCTTCAACAAAATCCGAATTTGAGGTCCATTGTGATGAGCTCTGTAAGGTGTTATTCTGTATGAGCTTAACTTTTTGTTTTGTATCCATTTCAAAAGCTGCAAAATTCCCTAATATGGGTGTTTCCCTGTTCTCTTTCAGGTATAATGACCTTCCTTTTTGAAGTCTTATCTCAATATCGGTGTTGCCATCATCGTTCACATCCCGCAGATCAAGTACAAACTCATCTCCTATCTTTTTTCCATCTTTCAGGATCAGACAGTCCTTCTCATTCTTAAAAGTAATATCCGTAAGCTTTACAGTACTCTGTTGTGCCGACCTGACAGATGAATCGATCCTTGATGATAATATTGTCACTTCTTTGCCATCGATGGAAGTGTTGTAATAGATCTGCCTTCCAGTTTCTCCTATAAAGTCGTGTACCTTTACTCCTTCTTTTAGAAGTGAAAGGGAGGCTTGTCTACCTTTAATGTCGATCTCATTGAGGACCAGGGAATAGCCGGCTCCAAGATTATAGCTATCTGAGCTGGAAAGTGTTGCTGTTGCTTCATTGGCAGTCTTTTTTCCCAGAATGGCCTTTCCATCATCTATATACAAGACACTGTATGGCTCACCAAGAAGAGCAATAGACCCGTAGATCATATTTTCCTGTTCATTCAAAGTAGTGACCTGAAGTGAAGTGTAACTAAAGTTATTTCCGTCAACCTTCGGACCTGTTGTATCGAGTTTTATGTACTCATACGTATGATATTTGTCAAAGTCAAAATAGAACAGTCCCGGAAACATGAAAGTATCCACGCGTTCAAGGTTCCAGGGTGTTGAAGCTGATTCTTCCTTGTACCCGGACGTCACTTCTTTGTAGATATAAAATCCCTTTTGTTCCCTTGAGGCAGGTATAACTATATATTCTATATTATTTTCCCGTATCCAGTCCACGTCTCGTTGCAAGTTAAGCACTTCACAGGCTGTTGGATCGAACAAAGAACCTTCTGTAAAAGCCAGGTATCCAGCTGCAGTTATTATTATATCACCCTTAGGTGCACGAATACTGTATGGTGTATCTGAATAAGGCAGGTTTACCGTAAAGCATCTGGCTGTAGTATTCACATTTACGGTTCTGTTGCAATCAGGTCCGATAATTGATACTGTTTGCAGTCCTCCTCTATGATATGTTTTGAAACAAACATCCATGCTATGGCTTGAGAAAGCCAGGACTTCACCTGGAGATATTAGAAAAATGCTATCCTTAGCAACTAGTTTACCACTCGATACATTCAGCTTACTTATGTACAGGTCACTTCCTGCGGCCATATCGACCCTGTAATACCCAGGTTCAACATCAGTTATACGAAGGGATGAACTCTGCTCGGTTTTGGATACACCGCTATTGGTAATATCTCCATCGTCTGCAAGTTCCATAGATGCAGCTGCATCTCCATCCATCGAGTATACATTGACTTTCAGTTCGTCTGCTCCGGCGTAATTGTTCATATCTTTTTTCCCGACAGCAAGTGTAATTCCCTCTGCTGGAATATATGTGTAGAATGTATGTGCTCCTCGTAGCATATACTGCATGTTGAATTCCGGAGTTTCCTCATGAAGATAGGATGTAGTGTTAATTGTCACTCCAGGACCAACTGCAATAATTGATGGGGGTGGATTTTTCAGAAAAGTGTCAATATCGCCGATGTCTTTATAGCCATCAGTTCCAAAAATTTTATATTCTGTGTTCTCTGCAAGTAGATCATAATTTTCCAGTTCCTCATAGAACATATCATAAAAACTACCTGTTCGTATGAAAAATCCCTTCCCAAAAATTGGTACCACTGTGTTATTATTCAGGTCAATGCTTTTTCCTTCCCTGATCTCTCCCACAATGTCAATATCCCCGTCTTCATCTACATCTTTAAGTTTAATTATGGATATACCATCAGGCGAATACCCATCTTTTATGGTTGTCATGTTCCACAGTTTTGCGTTACTTATCCTGATCGAATTACTTTCCCCATCTTCAAAAAAGCCGGTAAACGAACCCGAGAAAAGAACTACCTCCTCATTTGCATATTCGGTTGTGAAATTTACCTGACAACCTATGTCCATAACCTGCTGATCAACGATCTCTCCATCTTTTTTTAATATCAGATCGATCTGGTTTCTTTCTTCTGAGTGATCATTGACAAGCACTGAGTACCCACGGCTCAGTGCTTTAGGTCTTCCTGCCTCAATGGCCATACCGTCTTTTTCCCATACCTTTTGTTTAAGTATGGCTTCGTTCTCCATGCTTTCTACATAATATTCTGACCCAAGGTAAGGAATGGTTTTACCGTTGTTTATTCCTACATAGTAGAAATGCTCAGGATCTATGTTATAACCATCAGATGTATCAATTCTTATCGTTTCCCCGGGCTTCAGCAGGGAGGGAGCATCATTACCGGTTATGGTATATGATGACCCATCAAAGTAGGCCGGAAAAACCGGTCCTCTTATTTCATCTGCCATAGCTGCTCCGGTAAGTGCACACAGAATAAATAATACTGTAAATATTTTTATTACCATCTGTGTCTCCATTATTCGAAACTGATCTCAACCCAGTCTACAGGGATCTTTTCTTTCCTGACTGCAAGATGACCGGCGTTCAATACAATGTTCAGAGTATTTTCTCCAAGGTAAAGGTCAGCAAGGTCCCAGGTTGCGTTTGCAATTACCCATCCGTCACTGTCACGTTCATAATCAAGATCTTTTATAACAATATACTCCGCTTTCTCACTTTGGATCTGGTCCAGATCATCACCTAAAGGAATTATTTTACATCTGAAAGGTTCAAAATAGGATTCCCGGGTGAATGAGAAAAAAGCTGACGAAACGATTTTCATATTCCCGGCCGGGCAGTACACTTCATATATTTCAGGAGAAGGCCGGACCAGTGCTCTGTTCCTGATATTTTTCTCTTTGATGGTAACTGTGCCAGTTCCAACCTTCACATCCTGAAGGCCGGATCGATAGTAAGTTATAAGGTCCAGATACCCACCGTCTAAATGGCGCGTGTAGAGTCTGCAGGGTGAAACAGAAAAGACAGTATCCTGCACCACAAGGTTCCCTGATGTGACATTTATATCGCGGACCGTAAGGTCATCTGCAGATAATAGTACAATTTTATATACTCCTTTCTGAATTTCAGGGACACTGAGATCACTCTTCTGAGCAGGTCCCTTTGCTGAACTGTTAGTTGCATCTCCATCATCAGGTATCGACGAATTGGCAATGATGATACCATTCTGATCATACAACATTATTTTTAGTTCATCTTCTCCATTGTAGAGGTTAAGATCTTGCTTTTTAAGGCTGAGTTCAAAAGGTCCATCATCTGCAAATGTATAAAATGTATGGTCACCCCTGAGGGTGCAATTCACAAGAACACTATTTCTTTCAGAGTTCACTGTATCGGGGAATACATTTATGTCCGGTTTCCCTTCTGCAGCAATGACCGAATTTTCAGGAGGGCTGCTGAAAAATCCATTCACATCTATTTTAGTTGAATTTACATGTCCAGTGGAATAAACAGAATATTCAGTATTATTACCGACCTCAAAGAACGAAGAATCAACCTTGAAATGCAACGGATCGTATACAGTTCTCCAGTCATAGCTCCATTCAGTGCTGTTTTTACAACCTATATTAAAGTTGTACCCCGTAGGGAATTCATCTTTGAACCGGATCTTGATCACGACTTTGGAATGATCATTTATCGATGGGTCATTTACCTGAAGATATATCAGACTGCTATTAAGCTCCCGATAGGTTACATTTGTGCCATTTGCCGAGTATGTTATACGTCCGGAAACCCTTTCCATTGGTCCTGTTAGCCTTGCATTGCCCTGAGTGTCATTTAGTCCGCCGATGTCTATAAAATAAGAGGCTTCATCTTCTCTGTGCAAAGGATCAAAGTCAATTATGTTAAGATAAAGCACGTAGGCTACCAGCAGTAAAGGTATTATCATCAGCAATTCAGCGTATTTCATTGAACAGACCCTGTATATCTATAAACCTTACCTTTGTTTTCCCTTATTAATTGGAACTCCTTGCTGGAATATTTGTCCGATTCCGCATCGATTGTATTTGCAGAATAATATATATATGTACTCTCTTCATTTTTTGAAATAAACTCTATGGCCTGCTGTGGGTCAGATGTACGGAGGAATTCGGTCCACTCCTCTTGTGTATAAATATTCCACTGGAAAAGCCCTGGGGCTATCACAGGGTGTTTTCCCCATCCTAGGACCCAGGGTGCATCATAGGCAGTTGTGAGGATGTAACTTTCCGGGTCTACATTGGCGGCCATCCACTCGATGTCCCTAATATCGCCATTGGAAATGAGCCTATTGTCTTCTGTCGCTTGTCCATATACAAGTGCACTTCCGGTAAGCAATATCAGTAAAAGGATGATATTTCCATAGATCCGGAGTTCTTTTCTTTGCTCGAGGAGTATCTTTTCAATACAACCTCCGGCCAATATTATAAGGAGGATGTCAAGGGTTGCAAGGTATCTTCTGAAAAACACGATCCTGAATATGACAAGTATACCGGTGATCAGTGTGAAATAAAATACAGGATCCCTTCTTTTATTCAAAAGCATTTTCATGAACCCCAGTACCCCGAATGTTATGTAGGGCAGAGATAAATATGCATATTTTGAATAAGTTAAAAAGGTCCCACCCTGACTGCTCGCTTCTCCCCTTAAGTTGTTTAAAGCAACGCCTGCCAGGCCTTTTAGCATGGAGATCCCCAGTTCCATTCTCTGTATCCAGAAAGGTAACATCAGCACAGCAGCTATGATAAATGTGAGATATATTTTCCGATCTCTTGTTTCAAGTAACCAGAACAGCAAAACTATAGATAAAAGGAGAAAATGCGGCCGGTGGTATATGCTCAAAGCTGCATAAATAATAGCTACAACTATATATCTTTCCTTTTGCAGCAGAAGTATGGCGATCAGTATCAGTAAGAGCCCTAGTATGTTCTTCAGGTAAGAGTATTCAAAAAGCACATACTGGATTGAAGACAGCAGATAGATGAATGCAGAGATGAGCGCACCTCTCTGGCCTGAGATGTTCTCTGACACCGCGAACACAGGCAAAACCATTAATCCGCATACAAGAGGCGTAAATATTGTTATGATCTCAGTGGGTCCAAAGCCGGCAACCACATACAGCATATCACCTAACAAGAATATTCCCTGAGGGAACATTTCTTTGAACCATGCGGGTAATTCGCTCTCCGGGATATAAGGGAGACTTGTAATATATGTATCAAATCCATATTTGTATAGACCGGGATCATATCCAGGCGGTACATTTGTAAAAAAATACTGGTAATAACGAATAAAAAAGGATAATATAGCTACAGATGCCAGCACTATCCATAAGATCTTTGTATGATCTCTTCTTTTTTGTTCTTCTCCATCTGGTTCATTTATAAAAGGGATGCCAAGTAACAGGAGGACCGGTATGAATACCTCCATCCTCAGCATATGCAGGTCTGTCAGGATACTGAACAATAGCAACAGTAGTGATACTAGTGCAAGTTTTATAAATGCATCCTTCAAGACTTCGGGTACATACCTCATGCTCTACTGTATCCTCATGTAAATTCTCTGTAGTGAAAAAAGCAGGCAAGTTTTATAAATTATCGCAACATTTGCACATCTATCGCCAGACCGTTGAAGATCATATTTTTCGGATATTAAAATACAGATGTGTTCAAAGGTAAAAATGAAGCAGAGTTTAAGAAGAGGAACGATCCTTTTAATAGCAGCTCAGGTTTCCTTTGTCCTTTCCGGGTATGCAACACATATTGGATTAGGAAGACTCCTAGGCCCGGAGGATTATGGTCTATATGCAGTTGTCATTTCACTTATGACAATGGTGAATCTGATCCTTTCAACGGGCATACCTCAGGCAGTTTCGAAATATGTGGCCCATGGAGATGGGAACGAATTAAATGTTAAACGCACTGCGCAAAACATGCAATTAATATTCAGTGTGATCCTGTTCATCTTTTATTATTTCTTTGCCGATCAACTGGCTATCATGTTGAACGATCCGGATATGGCTCCTTACCTGAAACTTTCTTCTTTCATTGTTCCGGCATATGCATTACAGGCCCTGTATGTCGGTTATTTCAATGGGTTAAAGGAGTATGGTAAACAGTCCTTAATGGTTATTCTCTATTCTGCTTTTAAAGTAGTGTTGATACTTGGTTTTGCATTAACCTCATATGCACTTTATGGTGCGATAACCGGCTTTATAATATCCTCGGTGGCTGTTCTTGTCATAGGATTATATTTTGTCCATTCTGCTGATAAGAGATTGCCTGCATCGAACAATGAACACAGCATGATATCGGCAAGAACTATCCTGGATTTTGCAACTCCCATTGTGTTCTATTCAGTGGCTACGAATCTGATAATGAGCTTTGATCTTTTTTTTGTCAAAGCCTACCTGACAGATATGGATGCAGGTATCTACTCTGCGGTTTCCACTATTTCAAAAGTGCCTTTTTATGTCATTGCAGGTATATACGGTGCTCTGTTCCCTGCCATTTCGAGTATGTCAGCACACAACGACAGATCACAGATGACTGTGCAGATCATAAAGTCAGTGAAATACTCCATGCTCGTTCTTGTTCCCTCTACTTTGTTCGTAGTACTTTTCTCAAGGCAAGTTCTTAGTTTCCTGTTTTCGGATCAATATTCCGGTGGTTCTACTGCACTGGGAGTGCTGACAATAGGCATGGGCTTCTTCGGTTTGTTTTCGCTGTTCACTACTGTTATCAATGGAAGCGGACAGCCGCGCGTTTCAATGCTCATGAGCCTCATAGTCCTTGTACTTGATATTGTCCTTAATCAATTTTTCATACCCTCGTATGGAGTGGTTGGTGCTGCTATAGCCACATGTACGGCTTGCCTGCTGGGGCTTGTTGTTTCGTTCTTATACGTTTACAGAAAATACAATCATTAAAAGGAAATGTCATGTTCTCATTCACTATGATCAAATTTGGGATACGCAAAACCCTGGAAGAGATGTATGTATACACATTCCTTTTTCTGGCGAATTTATTTCCAGACATGAGCGTATGTTCTGTAATAAGAGCTTTATTGGTCAGGCCGATAGCAAGTGTCGGGAGCGATACGCGCATCAGAAAGAATCTTTATGTCAATTCTTTCAGGAAGCTTTCTATTGGAAGGAATTGCTTTATAAACCGGGGTGTGCAGTTCGATTGCTCCGGTCGTGTGTCGGTTGGGGACAACTGCTCGATCGGTTTTAATGTGCTGGTGACTACCAGCACCCATCTGGAAAAGGACCGTGTAGGTGAAGACGGACGTACCTTCATTGGAGAGGATGTAATTATCGGTAATGGTGTATGGATCGGGGCCAATTCCACTATATTGCCTGGCACAGAGATCGCAGACCATTGCATTATAGCTGCGGGTGCTGTAGTTAAAGGCAAACTTGATCCATCGGGTGTATACGCAGGAGTGCCTGCAAGGCGTATTCGGGATACCCCCGGTATTGCAGAAAAAAGGATATGACCGCCAATTAACTTATTTTCTCGACCTTCCAGATCATATTGTTCCTTGTGACAGATGTCAGCTTGTATCTGTTATTTTTCTCCAGATGCTGGAAAAGCTCTGTAGCTTCCTGTGTAACATAGACCGGGATACCATCAGAGATCATTCTATCTATGAGTGGTACGAGGTCTTTCTCTATATTTGCAGGCGTGTACCAATATGCCATATCGGGCTGTGCCCTGATCTCTGCTTCTGTCCTATACACTGCTATCTGACGGTCCAGCATGAAAACCTTATCAAATGCCCGGGTGAAAATAACAGCATTCGGAGGTGTGGCATCTACCGTTTCCCTGTTCAGTGCACTCCAGCCGTTCAACCTATCTATTGATTTTATCAGATTGTTGTCACTCTCGAATATCGTAGTTGTGGATGTGAGCAGTATGAGCAGCAAGCACAAAGCAACAATTCGTGAATGGTCTTGTTTCCTGAAAAAAGCTGTTAAAAATACAGCAGCAAATGTGCTCATAATTGCATAGTTGATCAAAAAGTAACGCGCCATAGAGGAATCCATGGATACGTTCTCAAATCCCCAGGTCTCTCCTCTGAAACCATACAGACCAAAGAATAGAATAAATAAACCAATAAGAAAAAGCGAAAAGAAACGCTGCATTTTGTCCTTTGAGGAATATATTGATATCACTCCAAAACAGGCAAGAACAAAAAGCAGAGGTGGATAACCTACTATATAATCCATGAATGAACTGGCATAGACGCCCAGGTTGTTCATAAGATATTCAAACTGGTAACCTATCCCTCCTCCTCCTGTATTGATGTCCACGGTCTGTGCATTAAGGGACGAGTTGGCTACTGTCCACAATATACGCAGCACTAAAAAGATGCTAGCGAATATGATCATCTCTTTCAGCTGTATCTTTCCGGTAATTCCCCATCTTGCAGCAAGAAGGCCTATCAATATTGAGCCGAACATTACTATTTCTGAAGTTCGCGTAAAAACCGCATAAAGACAAAACAGACCGGCACAGCCAATGTACGTGTTCTTTCCGGTTTGAATACCCTTGTGGAAACAATAGAGAGCGATTATCGAAAAGGTCACTGCAGGAATATTGCTGTAGTACGTATTGGAAAAGAACACGTATGAGGGATTCAGTCCCCATAGCAGTGCCGCTATTATCGCGGTTCTCTCATCAAATATGTTCCTTACGAGCAGATATAAGAACAGTACGCCTATGCATCCTGCCAGAGGCACTATGTGATCTATAAGCCCATATAACCTTGCAGTAGCAAGCAACATCTGAAAGCCGACGTATGGCCCAATGTAATTATTTCCACCGATATCTATCGAGTTTCTTGGCCTGAAATAACTTACATTGTATCTCTCGTTCATTTCAGAATGCCATATAAAAGAAGAATCCTCTGCAATGAGCTTTGAAAAAATAAGGGCCAGATTCTCGTCCGGGCTATCAGCTACCCTGTAGCTGACCTCGCTGTTAAGATAGGTATAGTAGTTGAACAGCAGGGCCAGAAGCAGAATTACCGCAAGTGTCGATAAGTTCCCTTTAAGTTTCATGTGTTCTTCAGGCGAGCCATTTTCTCTGCTAATATATCGACTATTTCCTTAGAAGGACTCTTGAGAGCATTGATATCCACATCGAACACATAGTTGTTATAGTTCTGCAGGAAATCATCTATGATGGTGGTATCATATCTTGAAAGGCATACGTTCGGGTAGCCGTTCTGTTCCATGAACCCTCTCATCAGCAGGCAGGGCCTGCTAAGGAAGTAAGATTCAAGCTGTGGTGCTCCTCCGTCGTTCACTATGTATTTGCTGTTCTTTATCAGATTGATATTAGTTACATAGTCCTGGAGAGGTATCATCTGGATGTTCTCATATCCTTTAAGGGTGTCAAGCATATTGGTTTTTATAAGCTTGTTCTTTAAAGGCTCATGCATGATCATAAGCACTCTTTCGTTCTGAGCTATCTTTTCAACTGTGGATATGATGATGTCCAATCTTTCCTTTGAATAAAGGTTCTCCACCCTGTGCACGTTGACAAGCACATATCCGGGTTCAGGCTCGAAAGTCACTTTCTGGGAGTTAGCGATGGCAAAACGTATTGCATCGATCACAGTGTTGTATCCCAGATTGATTATCTCCCCTTTTACTCCCTGTTTAATGACGTTGTTATATGATTCTTCAGAAGAGGTGAATAAGTAGTCTGCCATCCAGTCTATCATTCTTCTGGACAGTTCTTCAGGAAAGGGATTAAAGATATTATGTGTCCTTTCTCCGGATTCGATGTGTGCGATCTTAGCCCGGTGCAATTTGCTCAGAACAGCGCCAAAAGAAGCAGGTATAGGGTCGCCATGTATCAGGCAAATGTCATTCTTTTTAGGCAAGCCGTCCTGAGAAAAAGAGCTCAGTGTCACTTTTGAGAGCCATAAGGCCATATCCAGTACATTGGCTACGTCCTTGTTATTATTGTTAAGTACGATATCGGGTTGTTTCAGGCCAAACACGCCAATGATGTCATAAAGTATTTTTGTGTGTTGAGCAGCATTGATGAAATTATACTTTATTCCTCTTCTGTCCATTTCCAGCATAATGGGCGCCATTTTTATAAGCTGTCCCTTTGTGCCTACGACCACGTGAAATCTATTCTCGTCCATGTTTTCACTTTTTCCATTTTTTCTACAAGGCACTTCCCTCAAAATGCCATGTGAATTTTAAGGATGGTGCACTGCCATCCTTGCCTAAAAGGTATAAAAAATGAAAGATGAACCAGGTTCAGTGTTTCCTGCTAACAGGTTCCAGCCTCTCCAGGTCAGCTTCCACCATCATTTTGACAAGTTCTTTGAA
>CALBTS010000035.1 GCA_937968035.1 uncultured Methanomethylovorans sp. | reverse complement strand
ATTAACTCTCACCCATGAGCGATAGATGCAAATATGTTAGTGCAAACTGAGATACTATCTGATCAGAGATATAATATATGAACATTAATATAAAAAGTTGGTGGAAAGAAATGATCGACCTTAACGACCTGAAATATGAGAATGGTCTGGTTCAGGCCATTGCACAGGATGCTGAAACAAAAGAAGTACTTATGTGCGCCTATATGAACAAAGAAGCCTTGCAAAAGACAATTGAAACAGGATATGCACACTACTGGAGCCGCAGCCGCCAGAAACTCTGGAAGAAAGGAGAAAGTTCAAACCACCTGCAAAAAGTATTGGAAATGCGCATTGACTGTGACATGGATGCTATCCTGATGCTTATAGTGCAAGAAGGAGGGGCATGTCACACCGGATACAGATCATGTTTCTATCGTACAATAGAAGGTGAAGTAGTAGGAGATAAAGTGTTCGAACCGGATGAAGTATACTAGCCGGCCTGCAATTGAATTATATAGAGATGATTAGTAATATCTTCTTATGAAGAGAGAGGGTCAAAGCATAACCCGTATTGCCAGTGATACGAGTGCTATAATTGATGGTGCTATATCTTCGCGGGTAAAGAGCGGCGAGTATGCAGGAATTCAGGTGATCGTTCCTGAAGCAGTGGTTGCAGAACTCGAAGCCCAGGCTAACCGCGGTCTTGAGATTGGCTTTAAAGGATTGGAAGAACTACAAGAGCTACGCAAACTTGCGACTCAGGGGACCATAGAGCTTGTTTTTGCCGGCAGGCGGCCAAATCTTGACGAAGTGAAACTTGCCGGCGGCGGAGAGATAGATGCGCTAATAAGAGAAACTGCTCAGGAAAATAATGCTATGTTCGTGACTGCTGACAGAGTGCAGTCACAGGTTGCTATAGCAAAAGGATTAGATGTTGATTTTATAGTCCCTCGCTTTATTGAGTATGGCCCTCTTAGGATCGAACAGTTCTTCACAGAAGACACTATGTCAGTACATCTGAAAAATGGAGTATCCCCCATGGCTAAAAGGGGAAGTGTAGCTGCCGTGGAGTTCGTATGTATCCGGGAAGAAACATGCACTTATGGAGAGCTTAAATACATTTCAAGGGAACTCATAGAGCGGGCGCGCAGCGATCCTGCTTCCTTCATGGAACTGGACTTCAATGGAGCATCAGTGCTGCAGATAGGCAATATGCGAATAGCTATTGCCAATCCGCCATTCTCGGACGAAGTGGAGATCACTGCTGTCCGGCCGGTAGCAAAAGTGTCCCTTGATAAATACCGTCTGAGCGCAGTGCTTAAAGAGCGCATTAAAGAACAACGGGGAATCCTCATAGCTGGCCCTCCGGGAGCCGGAAAATCCACATTTGCTGCGGGAATTGCAGTATACTTGCATGAGCTTGGATATGTAGTTAAGACCATGGAAGCTCCGCGGGATCTCCAGGTGCCAAAAGAGATCACACAATATGCTCCTCTGGATGGCAGTATGGAAAAAACGGCGGATATCCTCCTGCTGGTCAGGCCTGACTATACGATATATGATGAAGTGAGAAAGACCAGTGATTTTCATGTCTTTGCCGATATGAGACTGGCGGGCGTGGGCATGATAGGTGTCATACATGCCAACAGAGCCGTGGACGCCATACAAAGACTCATTGGCCGGGTGGAGCTGGGAGTCATACCCCAGGTAGTGGATACGGTAATCTTCATCGATAAAGGTGAGATCTCTAAAGTACAGGTATTGGAATTCACCGTGAAGGTCCCGTCCGGAATGACCGAAGCTGATCTGGCAAGGCCTGTGATCATAGTAACTGATATGGAAAGTGGGAGAACCGAGTATGAGATCTACACTTACGGAGACCAGGTAGTGGTGATGCCTGTTGGCCTTGAAGTTAAGAAGCCTTCCTGGAAGCTCGCAGAGGGAGAAGTGAAAGAAGTAATAGAACGGTATGCTACCGGACCAGTGCAAGTCGAGATGATATCAGATCACAAGGCTTTCGTACAGGTGCTTGAAAATGACCTGCCGAGAGTCATTGGAAAAGGTGGGAATGTGATCGATAACATCGAGAACATTCTGGGCATCCACATAGATGTGCGCAAGTTCGAATCCGGAGAAGGAAAAGAAAAGCCTCCTAAGAAGGAGTTCCGGCCCATCATCGAGAAAACTAAAAAACATGTTATATTGAACATTCCCGAACTTGCAGCACAAGATGTTGAAGTCTATGCAGGGGATGAATTCCTGTTCAGTGCTACCGTGGGTCGTCATGGAGATATCAAAGTAAGAGAGGATTCAACAGTTGCAGAAAGCATCCTTTCAGCGGTAGAGGAAGGGGAACTGGTGACCGTCAGGCCTTTGTGATGAATTTGCCTTTTTTATTTTTTCAGGCATCTTTTAGACTGGAGTAAATGCTTAAAAGAGCTTCCAGAGTAGTATAACCCTTGCGAGTTATCTGGTAATCGGTTCTTTCACTGTGCTGAAGGATCATCTTTGAATCCAGCAATTTCTGTAGATGAAAGAGCAAATTACCACCTCTTAAAGTGGTTATCTGTGAGAGTTCCGAAAAACCCCGTGGGCTGCCTGCAAGGGCTTTAAGGATGAGAAGACGCTGCTTGTTGGCAAGTGGTTCGCAGATGGAATCCACCACTTCGATAGGTATTTCCTCCAATTTATGATCACCTTTCTGTCGTTCGTATATCTGTAATGAACGCATGGCCTCTATCTGGCTGTCATAGAGCCTTGAGACTTCCGTGAAACATTGGCCGCACATAGGCTGGCCGGTGATTTTGCGTAACTGATCAATCTTCTGCCAATATTGGTCTACTATGTCCTTGCTTACACTTTCCTGACTCAGCAAATAAGATGTTTCACTTAGAAGCTCCTCGAATTTCTGCTTACAGCCTCCATACATCTTGCAGTCATGCACCATATGTTGTTCCAGCCTGTCATTGGTATCCTTCCTGATATAATCAATAAGTGCCTTAGAGAAGCTGCTTCTTAACTGTGAGGTGGTTTGCTCCACAATATACCTCCCAGAACCTTCCAGAAATCTGTTAAAATCACTGCGCATTAAAACGATCTCATTTTTCAGCTCTTCCAGTTCCTTACATTGTCGCAGTGAGTTGTGTATTTTCTCCATAGCAACCTTCCCTGAAGCTACTTGCCATCCATGCACTTGTGCTGATACAAGGTCATTATTCTGTAGTAATCGTATTTTGTACATAATAATGCCGATTAAGTATATAATTATAACTAGCGTATTGGAGGGTGGTGACAAAAACATGTCAGTGAAAGAAGAAATACACGCACAGATCAGTGGAGCACTTAAGAACGCAAATTTCCCTCTCAAGACACCTGAGGAACTGCTAGCAGCCTTTCCTGCAGGTGCTGACACCACCTGTCAGTCTGGCAATGTAAAGGTTACAGCAGGTGACGCAGGAACATTGCTCAAAACAAGCGATTTCCCTTTCACCAGTGCAAAACAGGTGGCAGACGTGATAGTTGAAAGAGCGGGGCTCTGAAAAATTTAGATACGATGATGTGAGGGCTTCCGAATATTAAGCCCTCAAAGGTTTCTTTTAGCGAATCCTAAATTTACTTTAGTTTAAATCCTTATTGCAGCATATGTGAATAAAAAGAATCATTTTCGATGAGTTTAAAAGTAAAAGCCGCATATAGGTGCTCGATGGTAGTCACTTTTCGCGAGAAGCTCCAATC
>CALBTS010000034.1 GCA_937968035.1 uncultured Methanomethylovorans sp. | reverse complement strand
ATATATTGTGTTTTAAAAATTAACAAAACACTAAAAAAAATAAGCGAATGGGGAGATATAATAGATGCCTAATCAAACCGACAGCCTGAAAAAAGTTGTTATTTGGATATTGGCTACTGTATCTGCTGCCGTAATAGGGGCTTTGTTAAATTCTGCTTGGGATAGCGCACATCCACATATTTCTATAATCCAAGTCACTCCATCATTAGATGCCAATACAAGATTCGACATGAGTAAGAATGAAGTTCCTGTTCCTGATAAATTACGCTCGATTGCAGTGAAAACATATTGGTCTAATATCGACTATTTGCGGGGCCAATTAGTTTCTTACGATCAACTTATAAAAGTCCTTGATGATAATGAACAACGTATGAAGCAACTTAAAAGGAGCGTCCAAGCCTACCAAACAGATAGAAAAGAAATGACGACAACTCTTCGGCTTGACCAAAACGCATCGGATGATGACATTTCACATTTCTATGATTTATGGGAGAGAAATAGTGGGTTTGTCTATGGTCTACTGAGGGGGGAATTCCATAGAAAGCGACTTCAAATCGAAACATTTGAATACAATGGGATCCCGCGAATTCCTGTTTGGCAAGATGATAAAGACAACTGGATTGTTACAAAGCCAGGAGGAAGATTCAATTGCTCGTTATATTACGAAAGATATGGGGATAGAGAATTACAAAAGGAAATGGCACATGCTTTGGCGTATTTTAACACTGAACGTTTAACAAAATACCTTAAGATAGTTGATTCTGTCAAAGAGGAAGATATCGTCGCAGAAGAACTTTTACGGGAAATAGAGTCCGTTCGTGATAATGTTTCACGACTTACAGCAACTATATCGCTATCTAACTCAGGGAAAAATCCCATATCATTCCTGCCTTATGCTGAGATAACTATCGAGACCAATGGTCTTGTAGCTGACGGCAATACTATAAATAATGACACAACGTTTTTATTAGAACATCGTGATAAAAATAAACAAATTACACCAATACTTTTGTCTGGTGGTTCATCTGTTTTAGCGGATTTCTCTACTAATGACATCGTTATGAACTTAAATAGAAGCGACCTGCTGTTGAGTGTGTATAAATTAGGAGCAAAAAACTGCAAGGTAAAGCTTTTTGCAGCTGGAGATGGATGGTTTAACAAAAGCACCTATGAATCATCATGGAAGAGGTTTGCATCATCTAAATTTGTGATTGATCAAAAGATCCCGTAAATTACATGACAAGTGTATGACCAAGCAAATTCACTCGGATGATAAAAAGCGCCGCTGAAGTGTTGATTATGCCTATTTATGTGGTGTGTATCCCTTGCCAGTAAAGGCGTTGACTACTTTCGTTATTCTTGCCTGTCTGGGGATTGGTGTCGGTCAACTTTGATACCATTAAGGCTCGGTTTTGTTTTCCTTAGAAGGTTCATTCAAACTTTCTATTTACATCCAGTAATGTCCGGTTAGGTTTTTGCATACACTAAAAAATGTTGTTTTTTGTGCTTTTTGGGTAAAATTTTGATAGATTGGTGCAAGAATTGTATATGAAATTTTAGATAATTCAGCCTATTTTATAACAATTTTGTTTTTTAAGATCGTTGTGATTCATTGTTTTGCCTAAAAATGGCTACATGCAAGAACCTAACCGGACACTACTGATTTACATCAGGTTGCTTGGCTGCTATTGAAAAATTATCCTGTTTTAATTTTTTCTAACGCGATAACATTACAAACTTGGGCTTTGACAGAAAAAAAACTACATAATCACTTGTTCACGGCGGCTTAACATCAACACATAGACTAACAACAGTATTTTATAAAAAAGGAGGAATTATGGCTGAACTGACAGTTTTTCACAGCGGAAATCCCAGCTGAATGTCATGTAAAAAGGCTATTGGTATAGCCGAAGAAATGAAAGAAATGTTCGGAGAAAAGATAAATCTGAGCATATACACCACAGATTCGGAAGAAGCTCGGAAATATGATTTCAGAAGTTCGACAAATGTTCTGTTTGAGGGTGAGATGATGCCTTTGGAAATTGTATTGGATAAGAACAAAATGAAAACTTTCCTTTCAGACAAACTTTCATAGCAGAGTGAGGATATGAAAATAAGGTATAATATACAAAAACACCTGTATTTTATACCGTATTAAAAGAAGTGCAAATGTATAAAATTAGTCCGTATCAGAATTATGCAAAGCAGTATGATCAATGGTTCGATGAGAACAGACAGGTTTATGAAGCTGAACTGAGGGCTGTCAGGTCGTTTATTCCGGAAA
>CALBTS010000033.1 GCA_937968035.1 uncultured Methanomethylovorans sp. | reverse complement strand
GATCGTATTCGGTGACTGGAGTTCAGACGTGTGCTCTTCCGATCTTCTGCTTAATTATCTTATTGTCCTTTTGAAGTTCCTTTATCTGGCTTAGACTTTCGACACTTAAGATTGTCTCTTCTGCATGCTCCAAAGCGGCTCTTAATTGATATGCAATTCTCTCCTTACTCCATTTTATTATATCTGATTTATATATCAAGTCATGTGTTGCGATAGCCCAGGCATGTTGAAGAAATGTCTTTATCTGAACTTCAAATACTAATTCCAGTATGTCATTTGAGATTTCTTCTGTTCCCGGATCTTTATAAGTACAATATAATCTTAGATCATCAAACGGGAATGAAAAGGAATCCTTATAAGTGAATGAGCCTGATGGTGGTTTTTGCTTCGCCACCAGACAGTATTGCTTGACAAAAGCTAACGCTTTCTCAATTTGGGTTAGATTCTCCACAACTAGTGTACAACCAAAGTAATCCTCGAATATTTCCTCCGAAGAAAATCTGCCAGTTTCAATCTTAAGTGCGAAGCTTTCTGGCGTTTTTAACCTTCCCAGGTAATGCCAAGCTGAAGGCTTATTAACCTGGAAAATCCTATCAATTCTCTCCTTAAGATTGTTGTATTGATGAAACTTTGAGTTGTATAAGTTCTGAACTGATAATACAATCTTCATCCCTCAAGGATTCTAGATAAAATCTCCAATCTGTACTGTCGCTGACTTAAATCTGTACTTGCTCCTCTCGAATTTTGATAAAAAACTCGCGCATCTCTGTCAAGTGTGTCATCTTCAATATTACTTTCATCAATAGTTGAGACTATTTCCATGAAATGCTTAAATCTGCCAGCAACCTCCTCAGCGGGTTTTGACGAATTCAAGAAAATGTATGCCCAAAGAGTATAGAAGTTATTATTGGAACCAGCAACATAATCGTCAATACAGTTATTAAAAAGGTTCATCCTTTCAAAAAAGGCCTTAATGCTATTAAGCCTTTCGAGGAATAGCTCAGGGCTAAATCCCTGGTTATCTATTAATTCGTCGATGTCATCATATTGAGCATATTTTGAATCCAAGTTTATTTGATCAAATCCAGCAATAGCATTATCTAAGATTATTAGGCAGAGTTCTGAAATGAATTGAACATTTTTCATCCTACGATCCCTTGCTCTTGTGCTTATCTTATACTTCCACCAGAAATCAAGATCTGATTCGGATTCTACAATATTTATAAACCAGCCATTAAATCTAGCATGCCGTAATTCCTGAGGTTGAAGATTCCGGGCATTCCGATTTACTCTGTCAAAAACCTCTTCAATATTTCTTCCCTCGATTGAATCAATAAAATCTACAACTATTGTATAATCCCAGAATTTTCGCTTATTCTCAACAGATAGTTGTTTGAATTTCTTCCCATTAAGGTTTTCATCTCCAAAAGCAGGCGATATAGAAAGTTTGCTTTCGAAAAACATTATTATAGTCTCAAGTCTTTGTTTTCCGTCGACAACGAAATAATTCGTAAATCCATTATCATCAACTGATCTGTGTACAAATATTGGCGGAGCTGGGTAGTTTCTAAAGATAGTATCTAAGAAGAACCTCCTATCAGCAGGGCTCCAAACACTTTTCCTTTGATACGATGGATTGAGCTCAAGTTGACCATTCCTATACAAATCAAGAAACCATGTAATCTGTTGAGTGGTTGGTTGTCTTTTCATAATACTTTTTTTCTATCTCGGACCAATAAACCGATCTCCATTAAAATGAATCATGTGATCAGGAGCTTCTACAAGCCAGACTTCTGTTTCCCATGCAATATCCTTAGTATATTTCTTAAATTCAGCATAATCCGGGAATGCTGTAATGTAAATTTTACCTGCATTTATGTCTTTCAAGAATAGTTCCAATTCAAGTAATCTTTTAGGTGAAATAGGTCCATGAGAAGTTACGGCTTCTACTAAAAACAACCAATTTCTTTCCTCATCGTAAATAACAACGTCTGGAAGTTTGCTATGTTGGTCTATTGGCATCCCCAGCTTTTCCAATAGCTCTCTATTAATAAAGAGATCTTTCTTCATCGTATCCCCCAAATACAACAATTTACCATTTCTCGCGAATTTTGGAGCAAAAATCTCGATAATTGCCTTTTGTACTTCATTGTGTTTCCCCGGACTTAGGAATATTTCTGATTTATCCATTAAGGTAACCTGTACGAGTGTATCTCTGCGTCTTTTTGCATAAATGTCTGATAACGAACCAACACTTTCAATAAAGCTATGACAATTAGTTACCCAGATTTCAGAATCAAAGGACTTTATTACCTCCAATGCATCTGAATTAATAGCATAATGTGCTCTTGGACTGTTAACTGGAAGATATGGATCATCAGGATTATAATCCACTAATCTCGCTTGTACAAACTGATGCAAGACCTGCCTTCGGAATGTTTCTCTTGTATTTGGTGCATAATTTTTACCATAGTTTTCATTTACAAAAGCCATAATCCCATTGCTAACCCCTAGGCTTCGCCTTTTAGCATTTATCCACTTATCATTTTCCTTGATACCACACAATGCCAA
>CALBTS010000032.1 GCA_937968035.1 uncultured Methanomethylovorans sp. | reverse complement strand
ATAAATCAGTAATCCTATAAAACCCAAAAACAGTGTTGTTCCAATTACCCCGCCCTCTACAGTACTTTCAATTACTTCATTATAAGCTAAGGTAATATGATCCGCTCTCTCAATTTCTTCTTCTGTGGCCTTGCCACTATTAAAGTATTTAGCTTGAGCCAGATTATAGTTGCGTTCAAACAATCCATAGCCATAGCCAGTCCATGGACTTTCTTGGATCATCTGGGTTGACACTTTCCAAACTAAAAGTCGTCCTCTTGACGAATCTTCTTTTGCTTTGTATAGAAATAATAGAATTGGCAAAAGGAAGATTAAGACCAGGACTGGAATAAGCAACCTCAATCGCCTCCGCACATTATTCCAACGTGTAAATCTGAATCTGGAACCCCATATTACCACAATGATTGCAATTACTCCTATAAATGCAGTTCTGCATTTTAACAACACGATAGCCACAATTATTAAAACTAATCCGACCAAAACAAATAGTGACTTTGTCGTTTTCATTCGATTGGAATCTTTTGGCTCATTTAAGCGGTCTGATTTCCTTGAACGTTGTGATTTAGTTTTCTCGGCTCTTACGGAAAAAATACTCAAAATATGCATCCCGGCTGAGAAACATAAGACAAGGAACATCGCTGTTGTATTCGGATTTACAATGGTTCCCGTAACCTTAAAGAAAGAATTTACGCTATTAATGTATCCGGAATATTGCAGAATGCATATCAAGGCCTCAATAGTACCCATAAGGAGTAGTGGGAGGTAAATCACTTCAAGGCGGGGCTTTAAATGAACCAGAAGGATTATGAGACTGAAATAGTATATAATGCAAGATAGAAGATAACCATCCTTTAAATTAGCATTGACTCCGCGGGTTAGTATGGGATAAAGAAATATGTATAAGCCCCAGATCAGGAAAAGGACTGAGTGCAAATTCAAATTTAAGACTGGCCTGTCTTTGTTTAAGATTAATAGAACTCCAGCGAAAATTGATGTAGCAGTAACGAAAAGGACAAATAAAAACAATGATACTAACGTAGGGGATATCATTGCCGAACTGCTAATAAGAGTCACGGCAACAGTCATTCCAAATAATGTCCCAACAAATGTGTCACTTTTAGACATTCATTCTAGAGCTTATACGACATTGACAGAATCAAATTTAAAAAATGTTAAAACATAAGTCAAGACATTTTGCTGAAAAAATCACCTTAAAAAGAATTTTAGGATAGATTCCCATATTATTCTAGCTTAAATGGCTTATAACGTTCGGCGGTATGTGGCGTTGGCGCAGAGTCGCGGTGGCGCGTGTTTT
>CALBTS010000031.1 GCA_937968035.1 uncultured Methanomethylovorans sp. | reverse complement strand
GATCGTATTCGGTGACTGGAGTTCAGACGTGTGCTCTTCCGATCTCCCTCTGATGCCTTTACAATTTCAATCTTTAAATTTTGTACATAATCATAAATTTCCCTTGCCTTTGTTTTAATCTCATCGGCTTTTTGCTTCCACGGTCCAACCTTTATAGGGTTTACTAAATTTGCATTATCGAATTCTGTATAGATTTTTTCGTTCTTCACTCGATAGTTCTCAGTAGTTCTAGAAAGTCCATTATCTACCAAAACAAAAGCTTCAAGAACTTCGGAAGACACATTTAAGGCAAGCATAGCTGTTAGCACGAGGTACATCATGCCAATCATCTTTTGCCTGGGGGTTTCTTTTCCGTGTGACATAGACTTTTATATGAGTCTTGCTAATTACTTACCGTTTGACATTGCGTTAATTGCAGAAAGCATATTTCCATAAACAGAATTTAGCGATGCAATATTCTTGTTTAACATTTCAACTGCTCCTGTAAATTTCTCTGTCTCTGCAACAGTCGTGTTTAATTTTTTAATCATTCCATCGACCCCAGCATAAACCTTTTCAGCCTCTTTCAATCGTTGATTAGTATCCTGTAAGTGCAACTCATGCGCAGCATTTAATGCTGCCATATTTTTACTCAACTTCTCGAGTTGCTCCTTATAATTATTATTGCCATCGGTTATATTTTTTCCGTTAGCATTCATTGTTTGAGAAAGCTGAACGTAAGTAGACGCAAGATTATCGGATGCAGAACCAAGTTTACTAGCAACTTGTTCAACAGATTCCGTAATACGTCCACTAACTTTTTGCCCTGCGGTTGTTAATTCGCTCTCAAGATTTTTCACAGATTGACCAACACCGTCAAGAAAATTTTGACCAGACTCTGACATCACATTTGCGGTCTTTTTAATATTGTCTGACAGCAAGTTTATGGAATCGTTAAGTACCTGTCCACTCTGACTATAGTTAGCGTTAAAGTTGTTAACAGAATCGGATGCTTTTGATATTTTTTCAGAGAAATCTTTAACTGCTATCGTTGAATTTGAAAGATCTGCAATCTTGCTTGATGCATCACCAAGTTTATTCAATCCTTGGCTAACCTTATCAAATAAAGCAGGAGAAATCTCGGCACTTTCTAACATTTTATTGAATTTCTCAGTAAAAACAAGAGCCCCTCCCATATTTGCACCCACAGATGCAACTTGTCCTGAGGGCTGTGATGCTATAGCAGGAGTTCCTCCAGCTGGCATATTTGAGAGTATTCCAGTAATAATGTCCTGTATTTCTTCTGGGCCAAGACCTTGCTTGCGACTACTTCTATAGCCCTTAATCTCATCCTCTTCCGTCATCCCTGTCAACTCTGGATAAACCAATGTCCAATCCAACTCCTCATGAATGGGCTCAAAAGCTGAAAAGAAGAATATGATAGCCTCTATACTCATACCGAATAAAAGCATAGTTCCAGCACCAGGCAAGTGTAAAATTTTAAATAAAGCTCCAAGAATAACAATAGATGCCCCCCAACCATAGAGGTACTTCATAAAGTTTTTCCATTTCTTGGAAGTTACAATTTCTTCAATATTTATTTTCATGCGTCAGATTATTTTATTGATTCGGACACTGATTACTAAATTATTTTGCACCTAGATATCCTCGAACACATCTAAATCCTATATACGATTTGGCTGTATCTTGGTATTCGTAAGATCTTTGTCCAACCTGAAGGAAAAAACTAATATCCTTCCATGATCCACCTCTAATAACTTTACGTTTCATTGCAGGCAAATCATTGGGTTTGGCATTGTACTTATAGTCAGGATTCATGTCATGCATAAAAGAGTAGGCACTTTCATCGTAAGCATTTGCAGTCCACTCTGAAACATTCCCAGCCATATCATACAAACCATAATCATTAGGTTCATAACTTCCAACAGCAATTGGGATTAAACCTCCATCATCAATATAGTTACCTCTTAAAGGTTTAAAGTTTGCAAGGAAACATCCTTCAAGATTTCTTGGATATGGACCACCCCATGGATACATGCTATGATCTAGGTTGCCACGTGCAGCATATTCCCATTCTGCCTCAAGGGGCAAACGGTAATAGATCGGAAGAGCGTCGTGTAGGGAAAGAGTGTAGATCTCGGTGGT
>CALBTS010000030.1 GCA_937968035.1 uncultured Methanomethylovorans sp. | reverse complement strand
TTAACTAACAGTTCCACCTTGACCTCACCTGCAGAAGTACCAGTATTGGCAACGTTCACACTGACGGTCACAGGCATACCCTGTTCGGCTATAGCCGGATCAACGACAAGGTCGGAATACCTGAACATATTTTCTGCAGCCTCAACCTCAAAGGTCAGCTCTGCAGGAAGGAAACCATTCGCTTCAACTCTTACCTTGTGTATACCTGCATCTTTCGGTGTGTATGAGAGCATACCTTCTGCAGAAGTGGTGCCTATGGCGCTGCCATCATAGTAAAGTGCAGCCCCTCCCACAGGTTCTCCACCTATTGCCTTCTTAACAGAGATGGATATTGCATCTCCTGCAAATACAGTTTCGGGACTGACCTCTATGTCAAGCTTCTTTGTAGCATCTTCTGCAGATATTACCTCGACGTTCAGTGTACCTGTAACATAGCCTTCCTTTTCTGCAGTCACTTTGAAAGTGCCGGTCTCGCTCACTACCACAGAAAGTATACCTTCGTTAGATGTCGTTCCTTTCTGCACGTTGTCAAACTTCACAACAGCACCTTCGACAGCTGCTCCCTGAGAAGCTACCTTGATATCCACTGATGTTCCCGCTGTGATCGTATCAGGCATTTCTATGGACAATTTTTCGGATGAGGATGTTGTCGTCATTACAAAGGGATAGTATCTCAGTGTATCCGAATCTGCCACCTTGATAGAAATGTCTCCCATAAGATCGATCACATTATCCTTGGTGAGCGAAACGGAATTCCTGTTCTCCAGAATGATACCGTCCTCTGAGATACTGGCAACCTCCATTCTACCAAACCTGTCCGAACCTTCAAGGGTAAGATAGTCCTCAGATATCTGGAAAATACCCTGTATAAAGATAGCATCAAATTCACGTCCCCTGAAGATCTCATTGAAATGGACAGCTATCTGAGGTACATCATCAGAAGAACCCATTTCAGTTTTGTACACATAGTCTTTGTTGGACCCAAGAATAGAAGTGTCTACTTCTTCTCCGTTCTTTTTAAGCGAAACACGCACTTTGTCACCATTGAGATCGACCTCGACCACTTCAAGCACATATCCTTCTTCCAGCACCAGTGCCGATCCGGGATACACTGATTTCTTATCATCGTTATCTATCAGCACTTTGGAAAGCTGACCCTGGGAGACCATGCTTACAGAACTGGTGAATTCATTGTCCGGATAGCCTGCAAAGTATTTTTGTGCAAGGAACCCTATCACTTCGAACTGTCCCCAGGCAGAGTGGTCAAAGCTTACCTGCTGAGCTTCTGTGGAATACACAAGGTTCTCAGCGCCTATTGTCCTGCCGCTAAGAGCTTTGACTTCCAGTGATTCGGTACCTATGCCTTCATCAATGTTATAGTAGAAACCTTCGAAGTTCAGTGCAGTCCAGTTGAAGGGGCCATCGGAAACTGTACCACGCAACTCATACGTCCCCGGTTCTGTCATGTCGACCACAGGAGCAAAACGCAGCACTGTGTCATCAGCAACAACGAATTTCAGCTTTCCCATTATGTCGATGGTCCTGCCTGCATTAAGGTTTATGACATCGGGATTTGACATTGTGATCCTTTCAGGAGCTATTGTATCAACTGTCATTCTTCCATATTTATCGCCAGCGTTAACGGAGATGTAGCTGTCGGACACCTGAAAGATGCCTTTTACGAACACGGCATTGCTTTCAGTTCCCCTGAATATGGTATCCAGATGTACTGCTATAAGAGGGAAATCATCCGTGGAACCAATTCTGGTTTCGTAAACATAATCCTGATTAGAGGCTATTACTGTACTATCTACTTGCACACCATTTTTCTTAAGGGTGATAAACACTTTATTGCCATTAAGGTCGACTTCGGTTATGTCCAGCACATATCCTTCCTGCAGAACAAGTGATGAACCCGTGAAAAGTGATTTTTCGTCATCATCGTTTATGAGCACTTTTGCAAGCTGGCCGTCGGATATGAGGCTGACATCATCTGCAAAAGCTGTATTGTCAGAATAACCTGCAAAGTATCTTTCTGCCATAAAACCGATTATCTGGAACGAACCCCATTCATCACGCTCAAAACCAGTTTCTATTGGTCTTGTGGAATACACAAGGTCGTCCTCTTCGATGGACCTGTCGGAATAGCTGTCCAGTTTAACTGTCAGCATCTCAGACCCTTCTCCTGAATCCAGGTCATAATAGAAACCCGAATAACTAAGGGGTGACCATGAATATTCAAGCGATGGTTCCTGAGCAGCATCCCATATCCTGTTCCCTGTCGAACCGTCGGCTGCCAGGGCCGTAGTGGATAGCAAGCTCAGGCAAAGTAAAGCAACTATCAGTATTTTAATTTTCATATATTTATCTCTCCTACAACATTTACTATCTGCAAAAAGAGTATTATTGTAACAGTATATACGTTTTATCCATTAAAATGACCGAATAATATGGAAATATGTGCAAGAACGATGGCTGCAGAATGTTTCACAAGATACTTTATGGGGGTTCTTATTCCACTCTCACCACTATACCCCGCAGAAGCCTGCCCAGCAGATCCGAACCTGTAATGATGCGCCTATCCGGGTCATCTTTGTTCCAGTAAATGATAAGATCCTCATCTACAACATCATCCTCCAGATCGATGGGATAGACTTTAAGCCTCTTGATCACATCTCCCAGTCTTTCATGGGAGGAGTGAACGATTATTGGATGATGACAATAAGCCAGAGGATGAAACGCCTTTTCGGTGGTGAAGGCTGCCCTGAGAAAAGCATCGGAATCTATAGCCACAGAAGGTTCTTCATTTTCATCAACAACTATGACCCATTTTTTACCTGACAGAGCTATTTGATGCAATAGAGGATCCGTAGATTTTCTGTCCACGTGGGGAAAAACCGGATATCCATCCTTGAAAGGAAGGCGGATCATACTTTGTGGATGGATCACTGAACCTTCGTTTTTTATGTTCAGATCGTCTATGGAGAGAAAATTGAGAGCTCCCAATCCTTCGATACGGTCGATATCTGATCTGGAAGACAACATGTGTTTTTCGATTATGACCCTCAGAGCCCTTTCCTTGAAATACATAACCCCTTCTTTTCCAAGCCAAAGGTCAAGTAAATTAGCTGTAGGCTTGGCCACAGGATACAAAAGAGATCTATAGAATTTGATCAAGGGTATAAGATAAGCACCTATTTTCATTGTATTGCGGGAAAAATAGGCCTGAGGTACGATCTCTCCAAAGAAAGCTATCACAAATGTCGAGAACACAAAAGCTAAAGCTCCGGTCATTATAGTATCTGTTAGTAATGTAAGCAGCACATTGACTCCCACATTGCCCCATAAAAGCGTGGCTAACAACAAGTTTGAGTCTGTGCGCAGCTCAAGTACCTTCACCGCAAATGAGTTCTTAAGTTCGGCTTCGACTTCAAGCCGAAGCCTGCTCAGACCGAACAAGCCGATAGTAAGACCAGAGAAGATCGCAGACTGCAATAAACATAAAAAGATGAGTATCCACGTTATTATAACCATATGAATGTTCTATCTTTTCATTCCTCCAATATAAAAAAGTATGCTCCTTCGTCATCAATGATGTGAGAAAATAGAACAATCGTTTTCTCCAATTTCTACCGGATTTGCCGGCATACTATTAGCGAACCAGAGAGTACGCTGCGGTAAGGCGATCTTTATACCATTCTCTTCAAGCGTCTTTTTAATTATCCACAGCAGTCTTGTTTTGACAGAATACCATTCAGTGGAAGGAGCCCAGATCCTTACGAAGATATTGACACCATTATCATCCAGTTTATCCACAAAGACAGTAGGAGTTGGATTTTTAAAAGCTATAGGATCATCATCTATGATGCCTTTGATCATCCCAATGGCTTTGTCGGCATCGCTGTCATAGGTTATTCCTATGACATACTCGAATCTCCTTGCTACGTTGGCAGCATAATTAGTGATGTTATTGAGAAAGACCTTATCGTTTGGCACGCGCACATACAGCCCATCAAAGGTCCTGATGATGGTGGAAACAAAAGTGATATCTTCAATAACTCCTGCATTATTATCTATGTTCACCTGATCCCCTATCTTAATGGGCCTTTCAAGGGTCAGGAAGATCCCGGAGATAAGATTCGCAACAATGCTCTGGCCTGCGATACCCAGGATTAGGCCCAATACACCTCCGGCAACAAGCAGACTTGAAAGCTCTAATCCCATGAACGGGAGTATGAAAAAGACAGTGACCAAGAAGACAAAACTGTAGCGCATAAGTTTGAGCAGCATGCTCAGTTGTTTCCTGTCCATCTTATCCTGAAGAGCCCTCATGAGATATATGGACAGAATTTTTCCGGCGATCATAGAGATAATTACAATAGAAGCTACGAATGTCATCCTGAAAAAAAGGATAGAATAATCGGATGATGAAATGATAGATATATCGTTCAGTGTGATGTTCATAGTCCGTACTCCATGATGCATCTGCTACCGATCACCCTTAGTTTGGACGATACGTAGAGTTCGGTGGCCTTTTTGAACCCGGCTTTACCGGGACAGTGCACGAACTCAGTTTCCGCTAATTTTCTGCTTGGGATCTTCATGACCGCTTTCATTACGACTTTATTTCCTTCATAGTAGATCTTCATACCATATGCGTTGAACAAAGACTTGCTGACCTCTACCAAGTGCTCAGTGTCATTAACTATCTTCAGTTCTATGTAACCTGTGTACCAGGGATCTGTATCCGGTGGTGAAAGAAACACGTCGCTTTCCCAATACTTGCAGATGGTCCCATTGCTTGGAGCACCGTATAGAGTGTACTTCAACCGTGAAAAAGAAAAAATATCTATTACCTCAAAGCCCTCTTTTCCCTGAGATACGAAAACCCCTATCTCTACAGGAAAAGTGATGTACACCTTCTTTGAGGCGCCGGGCTCAAGTATCAGGGTCTTTTTAAAGTTCACCAGTAGGAAATGGGTGAGCCTCTTTGGCATATTGACCGGTTCCACCGGGTTGAGCAATATGCTGCATGACTCCTGCAAAAGTAGCCTTTCTGTGCTTCCCAGGCTGCCCCATCTGCGATATATGAGTGAATCGTCATGTGCTTCCATTGATAGGAAAACGCCTTCTATTTCCATGTTAACAGGAGATCCATATAAGCCGAACATAATAATTTCCGTGAAATAATATAAAAGAAGTATCTTATCATTTATAACCATTTCTTCTTTCGGAAATAGAAGAACATGGAAATGCCTATTACTGCCATAATGCACCATAGCACAGGATAGCCCCATTTCCATGAAAGTTCCGGCATATATTGAAAGTTCATGCCATACACACCTGCAAGGAAGGTCAATGGAATGAATATGGTAGCGATGATAGTAAGCACCTTCATCACCTCATTCATCCTGTTGCTAATGCTGGACAGATATATATCCAGCATCCCGGAAAGCATATCTCTGTATGTTTCGATGGTATCTATCACCTGGATGGTATGGTCGTATATGTCTTTGATATATATTTGTGTGGACCTTGTTATAAGGTCCGATTCGGCTCTTAAAAGGTTGTTTGATACTTCACGCAGGGGCCATGCAGATTTGCGCAAAAAGATCATTTCGTTTCTCAGAACATGCAACTCTTCAAGAGTGTCAGGTGTGGGATGATCAAGCAGTTCATCTTCCAATAGTTCTAATCGTTCTCCCAGTTTCTCCAGAACGACAAAGTAGTTATCAACAATAGAATCGATGAGCGAATACGCAAGATAATCAGCTCTCATCTCGCGAATGCGACCTTTTGAGCCTTTTAACCTCATACGTACGGGATCAAAGGTATTCCCTCCTGCTTCCTGAAAAGATATTACGAAATTGCGGCCCAGGATAAGACTCACCTGTTCGGATATGATCCCTGGTTCATCATCCTGTTCCTCTGTTTTGTCTTCGTGATAGAACATTCGCAGCACTACATAGATATGATCTTGAAATTCCTCTATCTTCGGGCGCTGGGTGGTATGAAGAATATCTTC
>CALBTS010000029.1 GCA_937968035.1 uncultured Methanomethylovorans sp. | reverse complement strand
GCCTCAATTATAACAACATACCGGTGTCAGATGCGGTGTAAAATGTGCAATATCTGGAAATTTCCTACTGATGAGAGGAAAGAGATCACAGCTAAGGATCTAGAGAAACTATCTCCACTTAAGTTTGCCAATGTAACAGGAGGCGAACCTTTTCAGCGACGTGATCTGGAGGATATTGTCTCAGTACTGTTTACAAAAGCTCCTCGGGTTGTTATTTCCACATCTGGTTGGCATTATGATAGAATAATTAAGCTGGCAAAGAAATTCCCCAAAATTGGGATCAGGGTGAGCATTGAAGGTTTGTCCCAGGCAAATGATGATCTTAGAGGACGTCCGGGAGGCTTTGATAATGGCCTTAAGGTTCTGCTCAAGCTTCGCGAAATGGGAGTCAAGGATATTGGTTTTGGAATTACTGTGTCCAATAAGAATTCTGAAGATATGCTTTGGTTGTACCGATTGTCAAAGAAACTCAAGATGGAATTCGCGACAGCTACCTTTCACAATTCATACTACTTTCATAAGGATGATAACAAGGTGACCAACCAAGATGTTGTTGTTAGCCATTTTGAGGAGCTAATTGAAGAATTGCTAAAAGAAAACAATCCCAAGAGCTGGGCACGCGCGTTTTTTAATCTGGGTCTGATTAATTACATAAGAGGAGGTAAACGGATGCTTCCATGCGAAGCAGGAATGGAAAACTATTTCATAGAACCCTATGGTGAAGTGTACCCTTGTAATGGTTTGGAAGACAGGATATGGAAAGAGAGTATGGGGAATATAAGGGATTTTGATACTTTCGAGGAACTGTGGTTCAGTGAACAAGCGGTAAAAGTCCGGAACCTGGTAAAAATCTGTCCGAAAAATTGTTGGATGGTGGGGACTGCTGCTCCTGTGATGAAGAAGTACATAAGGCATCCTGCACAATGGATTGTTGAAAACAAAACCAAGAGCCTCTTAGGTAAAGTTCCAGATTTCGATAAAATACCATATTACAATGTTGGTCAGAATCCTCTTCAGGGTGACCTGAATTATGCACGTATGAAGCCATTTACAGATAATAAGGGAGTAAAACCTGATCCTGACCTCCCATTGGTTGAGGAGTAATACGTATAACCCTTATTGTATCTCGATAATTTTACACGTAATGCGCTTTCACAAGATAATTAGCAGACGTGAATTTAATGGATCTGCCTACATACTTCGTTTCGAAAGAAAAGACCTGATATTTACCCCCGGGCAGCACATAAATGTTGGCATAAAGGACGATGATGACCGTCCATATTCAATCTATAGCGGTATTAATGATGACTATATTGAAATTCTGGTGAAGGAAGTAAAGAACGGAAATATCTCGAATAAATTGAAGCTCCTCAAGTCTGGTGATGTAGTATCAGTGGGATCACCGCATGGTTCCTTCACAATCGATACTGATGCAATTCTATCAGCAAGACACTGGTTCATAGCTACTGGTACTGGCATCTCTCCGTATCATAGCTTTATATTGTCATATCCTGAGTTGAACTATAGAATTATTCATGGCATAAGGTATTACAATGAAGCGTACGACAAAGACCACTACC
>CALBTS010000028.1 GCA_937968035.1 uncultured Methanomethylovorans sp. | reverse complement strand
AAATGGATCTGCCATAGCATGAAAAACAAAGTTTTGATATGGCTTGCTATCTCCATAGCAATTACAGTTCTCAGGTTCTTTTTCCTGAGGGATGGGGTCCCGGCTCCCAGACAGTGGACAGCGCATCCTTTTGTCATCCTCATGCTATGCATTGCAGTCGGATGGTTGAAGAAAGATATGATCTCAGGTCAAATGCGCAAAGTGGGAATGCTGGCCGAGCCTGCTTATGTGGGAGCCGGTGTGTTAATAACGGTGATGGCCCTGCTCATGCCAGTGTCCGATGATCATGGTCTTGTGCTGTTCAATGTCATCCTGCTGTTCACTGGTCTGTTCATGATCTTCTTCGGATCTGCTGTCTATCTGCCGTCCCTGCTGGTATTCGTTTATGGTTTTTCGGTATCCTTCCCTAAGGTCCTTGATGGGGCCTTTGGCACACAATATGCACTTATCACCACAAAGATCGTAGCATACGTTGCATCTCTGGTCTATCCTGTAGGTTCTGAGGGACAGTTGCTTAATTTGATAGATTCTGCTGGTGCAAGCAGTCGTGTGTTCATTGATGCGGGCTGTTCAGGGAGTGCTTCCCTTGCCATATTCCTTACCGTCTTTGCCCTTATGCTGATAGATACCAAACCCAGGAACGACCGTATATTCCCATTGTTCCTCTTCGGGATACTGGGAACATCAGTGCAGAACATCTTCCGGCTGGTGCTACTGGTGGCTGCAAATTATCATTTCGGGTCAGCTGTCATGTGGAAGGTGCATGACTATGCAGGTTATGTCCTGTTCCCTGTATGGTTCGCGGTCTTTATTTATGTGTACCTGAAGATAGGAGTGAAACCAGAGATTGCAAGGGACCATGAAGCAGAAGTACTTGAAAAGTAACTTTTTCACTTTAAGTATCGTTTCTCGTCCAGACCATTAGAGCAACTAGCATATTGCCAGTGACATTTCCCGCAAGCCATGCATATCCCGCTCCCACAATTCCGAATATGGGCATGAGCACATAAGCTGTACCAACGACGGCCAATGCTATGGACCCGCTCAGAACGATCAGTTCCTTTATGTCCTTACGTACTCTCTGCACAGCAAAATATGTAAAATTCAGTCCCGTGAACAGACCTGAAATGATCATCACCTGCAGTAATATTACCCCTTCTGCTGCATACTCTGCACTTATAGCTTCTAATATCCAATGGCTGCATAGGTACATTATGCCAGAAGCAGGTATCAGTAACAAGTAAGTGAACAATAAGGACTTTTCTATGTTCTTCTTCATCCTTTCTCCATGGCTGCCTTCAACGAAAAGTGATGTACTGACAGCATTGGGTATTTTGAAAAGCAATGTAGCGATCGCATAAGCGATAAAATAGTAAGCCGCCTGTTCTGCTCCAAGCATATTCAGTACCATGATAGGAAGGATCAGGCCAGGCCCTGCCATGAACAGACCTGCTATATAATTTCCCGCAGCATAATGGAAAGCCTTATCCAAAAATTTCCAGTCGGCTACAAACCCGGGTCTTACACCCGATCCTGCAAGCAGGACATAGGCAGTTATGATTGCAATGAGCAATGAAATGCCCAGCGAGCAAAATATACCCATTGCTCCAAATGCTGCAAGAGGGATCAGGAACAGTATTCTTGAGCTTACTATTATGCTCTGGACCAACTGGAAGGAAGCTTTTCTGACCGCCACAAAAGAGATGCATGATAATGCGGTTCCCGAGTTCGCAGCAAGGAATATCAGATATAAAGCTGCATTGGCAGGAAACTTAAGTAAATGAAGTTCAGGCGCCAGCAGATCCACGGATAAGATAAAGATGGTGCCGAACAGTAATGCACAGCATGTTGCAACAAAAAGGGAAGTGCTGAATATCCTCTTCTTATCGTTATAAGGGAAGAATCTAATCATAGAGGCATCCAATCCTAACCTGGAAAGCATTATGATAAATCCCATGGAAGAGATCATAGCAGTTGCAGTACCCACATCTTCGGCGGAATAGAGCTTTGCAGCCAGCACCCAGAACACAAATCCAAAACCAGCACTTGAGAAGGATGTAAGCATGATGGATATAGAATTATTGAACAAGGGATCATGCAAATGCTGAACTAGTCTTGATGCATTGTGAACCTTCAGAACCATAATTGAAATCCTATTTAAGTACTTCGACAGTGTATTTAAACATACTGCAAACCATTGTAATGTTATCATAATAGGATTTGGTAATAACCAGAAAGATAGAGTGCCATAATTCTATATTGCAGTAAATGCTCTTTTTTCGATGTATACGAGACTGTAAATTTGGCATTACATTTGATCAGCTTTTCTGAAAATAAAAATTTTTTTAACTTTGAACCTTTGTGACTGCTCCCACGGCTAAAGCCTGTGGGCTTCTACGGTTTTAATACCGACAGATTGCAATCCCAATCTGAGAATATTGATAGCTGCATTGTGGTCTCTATCCATTATAAGGCCACAACTATCACATTTATGAACTCTGTCCGCTAACGCCTTTTCAACAAGCAGACCACACCTTGAGCACATTTTAGATGTATTAGCAGGATTAACCAGTACCACCATAGAACCGGCACTCTCAGCCTTGTACTTGGTTGCGGTGATTAATTTATTCCATGCTGCATCTGCTATGCTCTTTGCAAGATAATGATCTTTGATCATGTTTTTGATATTCAGATCTTCAAGAGCAATGAATGAATAATTATTAACCAATTGTCTACTTAGTTGATGAACAAAATCATAGCGTTTGTTTGAAATCCTTTCATGTACTCTTTGAACTATTTTAATAGCCTCTTTTCGTTCAGATGACCCTTTCTCAGTCTTTGACAATTTACGCTGAACCCTGACAAGCTCTTTTTCTTCAGTTCTGAAGAACCGTGGATTGAGCACACAACTACCATCAGACATAGATCGGAAGAGCGTCGTGTAGGGAAAGAGTGTAGATCTCGGTGGT
>CALBTS010000027.1 GCA_937968035.1 uncultured Methanomethylovorans sp. | reverse complement strand
CTCTTCCGATCTTGAAAACACCCCAAGCTAAATCACTTGAAAAATAAATTTGTCGACCACTATTTTGAGAAGGCTTCTGATTGGAGAGATAACCTGAAAAGTTACCAGGTAAAACTTGAATTAAGCCAGTTAGGGAATTTATACATATATTTTCAATTAATACTGCTTAAATATTCTTAATGTAATTAAAATGACGTGCCTTGTTAATTCAATAAGGACAACGGATTTTCCTTCAAGGAGCTTGTAATCTTGGTATGAATAGTCTCTTTAATTATCAATCAAAAGTTTGACTTCATTTGTGAATCTGTATCTGGGGTGGGGCCAGCAAAATATGATCTATTTCGACGATCAACTGTTCTTACTATAAGCCAAGAGCACCTGTCCAGACTTGCCAGCGGATCGAAGCAGCGGCTCTCAGGAAGCTTCAAAAAAGAATGATGTCTTAAAGCGCTACTGCGCAAGGTTCAAGCTCCGCTCTTATTCTGAGGCGCATCCTTTTCCTTCGTTTTACTACAACTGAAGACCTGTCTTTTCGCCAGACACTGCTGTTTCCAGACCAAACAGTATTTTCATCAGGGTAGTCTTAACTGCGCCATTTTCCTTAACAATAGAGTCTATTTCGCCCCTATTAACGCAGAGGTTAGCTTTATTATTAGAGATAACACCGTTCGGATAGGTTATAATAATTTTCATCATTTCTAGAATCGGCTGACTCACGTTAGCCTCCAAAGAAGTCAGCGCGACCTTTCGCGTTATTACGCTCCTAAAAGACATTTGTGCTTGTAGCACAAATTTGTTAAGGTCTCACACAGAATCTCTTAGCTCCTGGAATTCATTGCTTTCCACCATTAGACCACTTTTCACAACAATCTCTCCATTAATTGTCTTGTCTTTGATAACCTTAAATTTCTCGATGAATTCCTCTGGAACATTCTCAAGGAAGAATTCGTTTTCTTCAAGTCCCGCTGCGCCTGTTTTAAGACCCGGATGTTCGGTTTCGCCATATTCATGTTTGCCTTCAAGATAAAGAGACAAGTCTCTAAAAAGTGAGTTATCAACACTCTTCATCATGAACGTCAAGGTTTATTCGGATTTTTCAGGATCAGTTTCTGCGAAAAGCGTAGCTTGGTCAAAACCAAATGTGTATTTTTCTGCTTGTTTAGCTGTATTAAGTTGTCCAAGACCTCTTGATTAGCAACATTAAATGCGATATCAACTCCCCTATTGTATGTTGTATTGTGCAAGCGTGCTTTATTCTGCAGCAAACAGTGCAAGCGCCATTTCTTAGCCTTTTGCAGCATCGAATAGATCCCCTATGTAGGAAATTGCGACTTTTATTTCCGGATCTTCATACAGTGTTCTTTCTATAAAACCTACCAAGAAGTCGTTTATTACTGAACTGCCTATTCCATCTAAGAATCCAATCATCTTTTCTTCGTTCGCATTTAGCATGTCCAAATTTCCGTTAACACAGCAGCAAGAGCCCTGCAAGGAATGACCCTTCATTGTTTTTGTTCGTAAGTAACTGCATATACTTTATCTAGATTTCCAAGAGACTACTTCACCGAACTATCGAGGATGAAAAATCGCTTTAAGGACATTGAGGCGCAATTTCTTCAATATGGGGAGCCATTTGCCAGGCATCAACAATTATTACGCCGTAATCCAGATCAGCAAAATCTTCAAGAACGGGTTTATGAGCACTAACGTCATTACCCATTTTCACTATCCGGGCCGTAATTCCAAGCTCTTCTTGTGCCATTTTTTATACCTGACGCTGCATATCAAAGAATGAGATGTCGCCCAAATTTCCATGCAGCAATAAGGCAATCTTTAGAGGTTCTGTTCCGATCAATAATCCCGAAAAACCTAGCATGACTGTTAGAAACAATACGACATCAAGCTTAATTCTCATAAGATTGATCTTCTTAAAACGATTTTTGGCGCAACATCAGTTCTGATACTCTTACAAGAAAATTAATCAGAGATTCCTACTAATTCTTTCTCACAAAGAATCTCTGTCAATGCTAACCCATCTGCAGTTGCCGGTTCTCTTATTCCAAGAATAGCAGCCATAGTTGGAGCAATATCTACCAAAGATACAGTATCGGGTAGTCCAACCTGTGGTTTTATTAAGGCTCCACCAACAGCAAACAAAGTCCTAATATTTCCTCTCATTTCAGGAACAGTTCCGAGCAAATAGCCGTGCTGGCCAGTGAAGTAAGGTACAGCATCTGTAACTATCTGCCCTGGAGTTGCAGCATCGAACTGATAGGGCGAAGCAGCAAAGGCTAACACATCCCCTGTGCTTTTCTCATTGAATAAGCTGAATGATCTGCCTGCAAGATCAATATCTTTGGTTTCCTCTTTAGTGAAAGTTTTCGCAATTACTTTTGCACCATTCTCATCAATCCACGAATTAAGCGCATCAATGATCTCTTTTTGAACCGCTTCGTAATCATCCGGGCTTACCACTCCTGTAGGTTCTCTACCGATAAGGTTAATATAAATCTGTGTAGCAGCTCCAGCAGAATAGGCTATAGCTTTACTAGAAGATGGGTCTGAAGAGTTGTATAACCCTACTCTGGCGAGTCTTTCGTTGATGTTGGCAATTTTCCAGTAAGAAACAAATCCATGATCACTAACAATGAAAAGATTTGACTCTTCTGGGCCGCCAAAACTGTTCCAAAGAGCTTCCGTAGATTTATCTAACTGTTGATAAACCTTTCTAAACATATTGTATCTACGTTGGTATTCTTCTGCGCTGTAGACTGGAGATTCCTTATCAAGGAATCCGAACATTCGATGAGCAAACTCATCAAATTCCCAGAACCAAGCGAATACAACATCGGGATTCGTTCTTTCAATTACATACTGATAAGCTTTCTCGTACCATTGTTTTTGGCAACTAGTAAATGGCTCTTCCTCAGATTATATGAACTAACTCATGA
>CALBTS010000026.1 GCA_937968035.1 uncultured Methanomethylovorans sp. | reverse complement strand
ACGAGCTCGTATTCGGTGACTGGAGTTCAGACGTGTGCTCTTCCGATCTGCAAACATTAATCCCACAACTGGTGTTTTCAGCTGGACGCCGGCAACTGGCACCGCAGGCATGTACATTGTAACGTTCATTGCGACAGCTAATGGAGAAACAGATGAAGATACTGTAACGATCATTGTCCGTGCAGTAAATAAAAACGATCTGATCAACACTATCAATTCTGCCAAGACAAAAATAGCAAGTGCTGCTTCTGGAACAGAAATTGGTCAATACCCGCAATCAGCAATAAATGCATTCCAGACAGCAATCTCAGCGGCGCAGGCAGTTGCTGACAATCCAACTGCAACGCAATCACAGGTAGACCAGGCTGAGACCAATTTGCAAACAGCTGAAGCTACTTTCGATGCTGCCAGAATAACATCCATAGATAAAAGTGCATTGACATCAGCCATTGCAACTGCCAATGCAAAAGTAGCAAGTGCAGTTGCAGGGACTGGAACCGGCCAGTACCCACAAGCATCAATCGATGAATTTAAAGCAGCTATTGCTATAGCCCAGGCTGTTGCAGATAACCCAAATGCAACGAATGCAGAAGTAAGCCAGGCTGTGACAAACCTAAAAGCAGCTGAGACAAAGTTTGATGCTGTCAGACAAACACCACCTGCTTCTGTCAATAACTTGCAAGAGAGTGCTGTTGGAACAAGCTGGATCTACTGGACATGGACAAACCCAGATGATGCGGATTTCAGTAATGTGATGGTCTACATAGACGGAGTATTGGTAACAAGCACGTCCAACAACTATTATAATGCAACGGGACTTGCTGAAGGAACGGTACACACTATCGGTACTCAAACTGTAGATACTGCCGGGAATATCAACCCTTCAACTGTAAGTGACCAGGCAACAACAAAAAAATTAACGCCTCATACACTTTTTGTAGACGATAGCGGTGGTCAAACATATACAACCATCCAGGCAGCAGTGGATGCTGCTAATGATGGAGATACAATTCTTGTTTATTCGGGTACATACAATGAAAATGTTTATGTTTATAAACGGCTGAAAATATTGTCTCAGTCTGGCGCTTCGACAACAAAAGTAAGTGCTTTATCTCTCCTTGATACTGCATTCTCTGTTGATGCAGACTCTGTGACTATCGATGGATTTGATGTCAGTGGTTATATAGACGGTGGAGGAATAGCTCTTGGTGATGTTCAAAACTGTGTAATATCTAACAATATAGTTCACAACGTATACTGGGGAATCAGTATAGGTGGTTCAAATAACATATTAACATATAACTCGGTATACAACGCTGAACATGGCATTGCTCTGAGTGGTTCGAATAATATCTTGACATACAATAGCATTTACAACAACTTCTATGGCATCAATCTGGATGGTGCTAATAACAAATTAACATCTAATACATTATATGGCAACATCTATGGAATAAGTATCAGTGGCTCGAACAATATACTGACATCTAATACAATATATGATAACTTGTATGGAATTGGGGTGAGTGGTTCTAACAATCTCATTTATAATAATTATTTAATGAATGAAGGATCAAATCCAGTAAATGCATTTGATGATGGATTCAATTTCTGGGATAATGGTCAAGTAGGTAACTATTATTCCGATTACACTGGAGCTGATGCCAACAACGATGGAATTGGTGATACTGCTTATCTGATTCCAGGGGGTTTTGGAATCGATCATTTTCCATTGATGAAGACAGTGCAAGATACGACACCACCTGCATTTGTAACAAATCTCCAAGAAACAGGTCTAGGTCCAAGTTGGATAAGATGGAGTTGGACAAAACCGAATGATGCAGATTTCAAACATGTAATGGTGTACATAGACGGTGCATTTGTCACAAACATAACTGATGAGTTTTATAACTCGACCAGCCTAGCTGAAGGAACCACACATACTATAAGCACCAAGACTGTTGATATTTCTGGGAACATTAATAATGCATGGGTAAACGATTCAGCAACAACTACCATGTCTACAGATACAACACCTCCTGCATCTATAATAAACCTTAAAGAAACGGGAACAGGGCAGAACTGGATAAGGTGGACCTGGGCAAATCCCACCGATGCAGACTTCAGTCATGTGATGGTTTACCTAGATAATGTATTTATCACAAATACATCTGATGGATTTTATAATGCATCGGGACTTGGGGACGTATATATCAGTGATCTAAACATGAAGGAGGAATGGATCAAGATTAGAAACTCAGGCTCTTCTAGGGTAGACCTCACGGGTTGGGAAATTAAAGATGAAGGCTATATACACACTTATACATTTCCTTCCTTCGAATTGGGGGCAGGTTCAATAGTAACTGTTTATAGTTCCAAAGGGTCGAATACTGAAACTGAGCTATATTGGGGAAGTGATGGTTTCGTATGGAACGACGATGGAGATACTGCTTACCTATATAACAGCGGTGGATATCTCGTGAGTTCACTGAAAGGAGGGACCACACATACAATTGAAGGAACTACTCATGTTATAAGTATTAGAACCGTGGACGCTTCTGGGAACTTCAATCCAACATGGGTAAACGATTCAGCTACTACATCTTCTGCTAGTGGCGGTAGCAGTGGTGGAGAGGGAAGCAGTGGAGGGAGCAGCAGTAAAAAGAGCAGTAGTGGTGGTGGAGGCGGCGGTGCAGGTAGTGTCGAGGACTATTCAAATGTAGCTGTGAAAGATGTGGATAGTGAGTACCTTAGAATGAATGCCTATACCACCTATGAGTTTTCAAGGCCAGGCAATGACATACAGTCAATTAGTTTCTATTCTCTTAAAAACTCAGGTGAGGTTACTTCGACTATAGAAGTGCTGAACGACCGATCAAAGCTTGCAAGCAGCACACCTAGAGGATTAATTTATAAATATGTAAATATCTGGGTAGGCAAGGCAGGATTTGCTACAGCAGCTAACATTGAAGATGCACGGATAAAGTTTAAAGTGAACAGTTTCTGGATTCAGCAGATGGGTGTAAGTCCATCGGATATTAGATTACGGAGATATAATGGAACTGCATGGGAAGTGCTACCTACCACATTCGAAAGCAATATCACAGATTATGCTATATTTGAATCTAGAACCCCTGGTTTCTCACCTTTCGCTATCACAGCAGAAAAAGAACTTGCTTACTCTGTAAACAGTGATTCAGAAACCGACTATGTGAATACAGCAGATACCGCTATGGAGGAAACACAACCAAAGAAATCTAATATATGGACATTTATCATGGTCATTCTTATAATAGGAGTATTTGCAGTTGGATACGAGTACCTGAAAAGAAAATAAAACTTTGAATTTAATGGTTCATGAGCTAAAAATCACTAGCTCATAGCCAATATATGGGCTCTATAGATGACCCTTTTTTTGTCATATCTTTTGATGAGCACTTTGACGTTGACCAGTTTGTACAACTAAAGAGCAAGTTTTCTCTTGAAGGCAGAGTAGAAGCAGTAGAAAAACAACTCGAAATCTTATTAAAATCAATATCAAGAGAACCAGAAATGCAAAGTGGGCCCGGGGAGATTCGAACTCCCGACCTCCGCCGTGTGAAGGCGACGTC
>CALBTS010000025.1 GCA_937968035.1 uncultured Methanomethylovorans sp. | reverse complement strand
GTGGCGCGTGTTTTTGCACTCGTGGTGCGATGCAGGATTATACGGTTATTACTTTGTTCTCGCGTTGGCAAAAACCGTGACACCAGCGGGGGTCCCCGGCGAGAGCCGGGGCGGCCTGTGCCGCCAGCCACAGAACAGTCACCTTTAGTCAGAAAATTCTCGCGGCACAGAAGCCAATGACATATACCGACCTGTTACCTGCAGCTGTTATTTTCAAATTTCAAATGTTACCGTTAAGGGTTGATGGTCACTATAATGAGCCCATGAATCGTATGTTCCAATATCTACGTCGCTAATCCTACGCAGGAGGTTCTGTGATGCGAAGCAAAAGTCAATATGATATGGTTTATCAATTTTTCTATGCATGTAGAGTGTAGGGGAACTTTCTTTACCGTGCTCCTGATTATTGAATTTGTGGTAGGAGCTGTGAATATTTTTACTATTCAGAAAGTTAACAAGGTTGGTGTGGTTGCAAATTCTATTGGGTTTATCCCAAATAGAGTTGCTATTAAAATCTCCCGCAAGAATAACATTGTCATTGGTTAACAAGTCTTTGTAAAAATGGACGGCATTCCAAATTTGTTCTGTATAACAATCATTCTTTTGAGGCTTTTGAGCCCATATAGCAAAGATTATGAAAGTGATAGTGTCGTTGTATACTGATAATGGTAGTATATACTTAAACTCAGGATTGTGAATATTAAGAATTTCGATTGTATAGTTGGAGTACGAAAAGATACCTAACCCTTTATTTTTATTTTCTCCAAACCATACATGGCTGGTTGCTTTTGGAGTCTCCTTGGTGAAAATCAATTTGTCAGGATGTTCACATTCTGGAACGATCAGAATATCTGGTTTTGTTGTTAGAATTATTGCCGCCTTCTTGCGAAAGGCCATATTGCAATTCCAAGTGGTTAGTTTCATGCCCTAAATTAATACCATTCTCCATTCCAAGATTTATATTCAGAAATTTTAATGGTAATGTAGCTTCTAAGTCTAGCTAATGAAATCTCAGATACTTTGTTTAAGAATTCCATGTGGTTTTTCAGGTTTATCAACTCTTGAATTTGATGGTTGATATTTGAATCAAGTAAATTCATTCTATTGTGTTCAGTTGAATTAGGGAGGCTTAGAAATGTCCCAATTGTAGGATCCCATTGTGACTCTGTTCCTTGAAAAATGTAATATTTAAAATCTTGTTTTGATAGATAGGCCAACTTGGAAACAGCACAATATGTCATAAAACCCTTTACTTCAATATATAAGTCAAAGTCACATAAGTATATGTCACATTTTGGTGACGTTCTGGAACGTTTTGTTTGCCAAGGATATGATATAATTGGAATGGGCTTCTGAGTCTCGAATTTGATGCCATTTCTTGCCAGGTCATCTTGAATTTTATTTTCCAGTTTGCTCATCCATTGTGGTTTTGTGGTAGTTCCTTACAGTTGCAGGTAACGTTCGGCGGTATGTGGCGTTGGCGCAGAGTCGCGGTGGCGCGTGTTTTT
>CALBTS010000024.1 GCA_937968035.1 uncultured Methanomethylovorans sp. | reverse complement strand
AGTGATCACAGTGTGCCATGTTCCTGCAAAAAAGCTTCACTTCCTGTATGTCCTTTACATGAGAAAGGGCAAGCAACTGAGTACGGGCCTGGTCTCCCACACCTACCATTCCCACCACATGCGCATCTTTCCTTGCAAGGTATTTTGCGGCCACGCCTCCTGCAGCACCTGTGCGCATATCCGTGAGAAAGGTCCCGTCCATGATAACCAGCGGCTCACCTGTCTGAGTGGAGTTGAGCACCACCATCCCCATGACGGTGGGCAGTCCCCTCTGACGGTTATCGGGATGCACGTTCACGATCTTCACGCCGGCGATATCTTCCTCTTCCATATACGCCGGCATGGTGCGCAGATCCCCATTATGCTTCTCAAAAAAAAGATACGATTTAGCAGGCATCTGCACTTTTTTCAGGCCATGCTGTTTGAAACCTTTCTCCACGGCTTCTATTGTGGACTGCATGTCCAACAAGCTCTGCACATCGGATCGATCAAGCCATAACACATCCATAGCATCCTCACTTCCATACTTTTATCAGTTTGTTCAGAACTGTATAGTAATAATGCCGGTGACCAAAAAGACCAATCTATTGTACTTCGTGCATTTTATACATATTGATCTTCCGGGCTTTTTCTTTGTACTGCCGGAACAATTCCTGGCTCCACTGCAGGGCCCGGGGGTCGAAGCTCATAATGACACGGTGATCGTAGTGGCCGCTTTTATTGAAGAAACACATAAGTATGAAACGGTCAGTGGTCACAATGGTGGCCAGGCCGGGGATATCATCGGTGACAAGGACCTCTGTGTTTTCGGAAACGGTCATTTTTCTCATCTGATCTGCATAGTCTTTCTGGAACCTCTCCAGAACAGAGGCAGTAAGCACAAGAGATACGTTAATACCCTGCTCGGCAAGTTTTGAGTAAATGGTTGGATATTCCGGATGAAAATAAGCAGTAAAAGCCTCTACAAAACTGGACTTGAAAATGTTTTCCTTGAACTCTCGGGGGAACTCAAAGAGATAATTAAGATCAGGTTCGATGATAAGATAATTTCCAAGCTCACCGAGTCTTTTCAGCAAAGGCCAGGGTATGCCTTTGAGGTCATGAGTAAGCCAGTATTCCCCATTCTCCTCAAAGACCTCTACAATATTGAGGAAAGGCAACATATTTTCGACCAGTACTTCACCCATGTCAGAAAGGTAATAATGGTCTTCCTCCTGGATCACAAGGCCACACTCTTTCAATTTTTTTATTTGTGGGATAATGGCTGTAGAGGTCACATTAAGGGCTGTTTTGATCTCGTTACGATCTTTCCCTCCTTCCATAAGCAGAAGTAAAAGGTTCTTTCTCTTTTCCGAGTTCAGCATGGTGTCAATCAGAGATGTTTTCATTTAGCCCTCACAATCCCCCTCTATATATCTGCTCTTTTGGGTATAAATGTTGCATTGAAAAAGTGACTCTTTTGTTTACCTGCTTCCTTCGAAGGAAGCTTTTTTCTTGTTGATCTCTTTCTCTACACTGTGCCTGTACAGGGTCATCTCAATGTTGGAGCGCAGGTCATTGGCTTTGAAAGGTTTTACAATATAACCATAGGGCTCTGTTATCTTTGCCCTTTCCAGCACCTTATCATCTGAATAAGCTGTAAGATAGATGATCGGAATATCAAATTGCTTCCGTATTTCTTCTGCAGCTTCCACACCGTCCATTTCTCCTTTGAGCATTATATCCATAAGGATGAGGTCCGGTAAAATGATCTCAGCCATCTTGACAGCCTCTTCGCCAGTGGTTGCAATGGCAGGAATTGCATAACCAAAACTCTTCAGTTTCTTCTTGATATTAAGTGCAATTATATTTTCATCCTCTACTATCAATATTTTGACTTCATCCACAGATTTCACCCTTTTTTATTCATTTGAAAGTTATTCTAAATCTTGTCCCCTCAGTTCTTTCAAGTTCAATGGTCCCATCGATCTGGTCTACCAGCGTGGTCACAAGCTGCAGTCCCAAAGATTCTGTTTCCCTGAAATTGACATCTTCAGGGAAACCCGCACCATTGTCACATACCACCAGTGTGAACTTTTCTCCGTCAAAGCTCAGATCAATGAGGATATCGCCTTTATCTCCCGATCTGAAGGCATGTTTTAAAGAATTGGAAACCAGCTCATTAACTATCATACCCAGAGGTATGGCTACATCCATATCTAAAAAAACAGAATCTATGTGCACTTTGACATTGATCTTCCCATTATCCATTATATAAGAGCGGGACAGGTCATTGACAAGTTTGATGATGTAATCCGAAAAATCAATGCTTTCCATATCCTCTGACTTATACAGTTCTTCATGCACTAAAGCCATGGATATTACCCTGTTCTGACTGTTCCTGAAAGCTTCGATGACCTGATGATCCTGGAACTTATCGGATTCCAGATCAAGCAGGCTTGAGATCACCTGCAGGTTGTTCTTTATACGGTGATGTATCTCCTTCTTGCGGATCTGTTCTATCTGCCTGCGTTCTGCCATCATGCGGCCCAGGGTTTCACGTGTCCTGTCAATGCCTTCCGTAAGTATCCTGAAATCCCCTTCACCATGCACCTGCACGTTGCGAGAAAAATCATTATTCTGCACAGCGGTCAGTACGGAGTTCGAATCCCTGATCATTGTATCCAGGGATTCGGCAAAATCATCCAGGGTATCTGCAAGCTGCCTGAACTCTCCCTGAACATCCAGTTTAGACCGTGCATCAAGTTGTCCCTGAGCAAGTGCTTTTGTCAGCCTGATTGTATCCCTTACAGGTGCGATTACAGAATCCAATATCTCGTTAAGACCATGAGGTATCTCTCTGAAATCGATCTCCACATCATTGCTTGCTCTTGTGTCAAGCTTGCCTTTAACAGCATCGTTAGAGATTTTTTTGAATCCTGCGACTATCTGATCGATAGGTTTGGTAACCGAAAGGGCTATTAAATATGCTATTGCAGCCATGAAGATAACAGCTGCCATGGAAATGAACAACAGTTTTGTTCTAAGGGCCATTACTCCAGCGAAGATCTCATCCTTTGGTATCACCAGTACAAAAGAGAAATTGCCTGTCCTTATGGGTTCATAGAACATTACTACCCTTTCACCTGTATTCGGGTCTATGGTTTCCACATGTCCGCTTTTACC
>CALBTS010000023.1 GCA_937968035.1 uncultured Methanomethylovorans sp. | reverse complement strand
TTCCTAGCATCTCTTTTCCTGAGCGTGCTCATGTTCCAGAAGTGATGAACAAAAAAGAAGTGGAGCGAAATGACTACGCTCACACTTTTAAGGTCAGGATCGGTTTTCTTATTAACCTGTGATGGTCAACTTTGGCCTCTGCTCAGCATTCGACCAGTCCGAACTGTAGAAAGCGATATAATTACCGCCCTCTGTATTCGCTTTTAGGAAGAAACCGGTATTGACATAAGTACCGCTTACATATTCCTGTACAAGCTGTGTGACATCAAGATCATAGTATCGATCATCAGGAACTTTGCCTGCCGGGAAGGTCACAGAGGCATATGGCGTGCTGCCCTGAGCAACACCGTTCTTATCGAACCAGTTTCCACCAGCCGTGTTCCACAGAGTACCGGAAGCACGATAGTTCCAGCTCACATACTGTGGGTCCCACTGCACTGGCCTGTAAACCTCAACCACAGTATCAGAAGTGCGTGTAGCACCTGCGGGATAATACCAGTATAGTGAGAGCGTTGACTGGGATATAGTATCTGTTGGGTCGTATGAACTGAGATCGAACAGCATGACATCCCTGTAACCTGTCGTACCAAGTTTTCCGATATCAATATAGCTGGAACTGGAAAGCACAGTGTTTGGAGTTGATCCACGCAACCGGTTGTCGTAGATGGGTGTATAAATAATTGAACTTACCACCGAATCGGTCACAACTGCCTGTAATGTATCGGAAGACATCTGCCCAGCTGTGTCTGTGACCGTGAGCGTTACGATATACGTTCCTTCGGTAACGTATGTTTTGTTAGGCATTACTTCGTCTGATTCTGAACTTATACCGTCTGATGCATCAAAGTCCCATGAATAAGAAACGATCACCTTGTCATCTGTGGAAGCACTGCCATCAAAACTTACTTCAGAACCTGTGGTTACGGTGATATCATCCCCTGCATTTGCTACTGGTGGGTGATCCACAGGTGTATTATCTACATTACCTGTAGTCGAAACGATGGTCAACTTTGGCCTCTGCACAGCATTTGACCAGTCCGAGCTGTAAAATGCAATATAATTACCATTCTCTTCTTTTGCCTTGAGGAAGAAACCAGTGTTATCATACTGACCACTTACGTATTCCTGCACAAGCTGTGTGACATCGAACTCATAGTATTGGTCATCAGGCACTTTGCCAGCCGGGAAAGTTACTGCTGCATATGGCGTACTGCCCTGAGCAACACCGTTCTTATCATACCAGTTCCCCCCTGCTGCAGTCCAGGATGTACCGGATGCAGTGGACCTCCAGGTCACATAGCCAGGATCCCATTCCACAGGTCTGTATATCTCCACTACAGTTTCAGAAGCACGTGTCTTGCCTGCGGGATAGTACCACCAGAGAGAAAGCGTTGCCTTATCAATTGTATCTGTTGT
>CALBTS010000022.1 GCA_937968035.1 uncultured Methanomethylovorans sp. | reverse complement strand
GATATCGTATTCGGTGACTGGAGTTCAGACGTGTGCTCTTCCGATCTAAGAAAAATTGAAAATTTATTAAATCTAGAAAAAAACAAATTGACATTTACTTTAGAAATAGAGAGCCCAGTCCAAGACTTCACAATAATTTCTAGGAAGCCGGATTTTAACTCAAAAGACATTTACGTCTATGTGAAACGTAATGGAATTGAACAACTATATCCAAAAGAGAGATTCTTAAGGGAATTTCGATTGTTATATACGATTCCCAACAATCCAACTACTCAACTACCTCAACTGCTGTCAGAAATAAAAGCATATCAAAGTGAAATTAGTTCACGAATAATACAGTTTCGGAATTTTCTTGATGAAAGAATCAGAGAGATTGAAAAAAGCAGAGATGAATCTAATCTTGGAAAAATGAGATCTGAACTTAATGAAACAAAAATGGCCCTGAACGAAGTTGAGGACACATTGTTTTCTTGCAAAGAGCAGTTTAAAAAATATAGCACTTACTTTGCTATACATGAATATCTCGAAGCGGGAGCAAAAATCTTATCTCTAAATCAAAGTTATAATTCAATTGATGCAGAAATCAAAGAACTAGAAAAAAAAGTAGTAAAGAGGTCTAAGGCAGAAAGGGAGTCAGAGAAGAGATATACCCAGACCATGTCTACAATCGAAACTAAAAAAAACAATCTTATGCCAACACTGGCAAAGTATAATTTCTCTGATCTCAAAAAAAGGTATACGTTCATTAATGATGCATCTGTGTTAGTTGAAATTAGGAAGCCCACAGTGCAAAAGACTATTAGAGAAAATCTCAGTGTATTCATCGAAAAGATTGAAGCCCTTTCTAAGTCAGAAGAAACGGCCAATGCCAAGGATCTTGACTCATTAGAGCTCTACATAGAATTGAGAAGAGTCCTTAATAATCCTCGTTACTTCGGTCTAAAAATACCTGGTACTGAGAGAGATGCTGGTTCGTTTATTAGTATTATCAACGACGAAATAGATAAAATTACTACACTACAGCAAAAGATAGCCAATTACTATACAGACATAGGAAAAATTAAGTCTTTTCTGGAAGAACTCGAGATGGCTATTTCTCATAGTGGAAAATCCAGTCCAGAGTTTGGTGGCAAGGGAAATTCCATCGAAGAGCTTAAATTGGACGAGTTAAACGTAAAAAAACTTCAAATCAGCCAACTTCGAAAAAATGTAACTGATAAAAGAAATGCGTCAAAACAACAATTATTTGACCTTCATGAGGACCCCAGTTTGGTTGCACAACGTGAAGTAGTTGTTATGGCTGATCCTGTAATAAAGGCCTTTAGTAACCTGAGCGAAACTGAACAAGAAAGAAGCATTGATGAGCTAAAGCAGAATATTTCCTCTTTGGAATATAAGAGTAAGCAACTCAAACTATTATACGATTCGCAAATTAAAGCCATTAGTGATCTCGAGCGCCAACCAGCAAACCCAAATCGTAAATTTTTACCAGACCTAAAAGAAATTAGTCGGAAGCTTGTTCCCCTTGAATCTCTTTTTCGATCGGAATTACCTGCTTCGCTCAGCAAAATTACGGAAAAAAAGATGGGTTCTTTTTCCGAGTTTGATAATAAATACTCAGAGAAAATCGGTAGATATTACGCAAAAAAGATGGTAATCGTTTTCCACGCAGACGGTATTTAAGAGGTGCAAAGCGTTGATATTGTTAACGAGGTAATAAAAACTACCACTGGTAAAGAAATAAATTTTGATTATTTGAGTACTGGACATAGTCAGTCATCTTACCTTACTACAAGGTTGGGGATGGTGGATTCAAAGAAAGTTATTGCCTTGTTCGATGAAGTTGCTATGATGGATGAAAACTCACTTTCACCAGTTATAAGCCTCATCAAGTCAAAATTTCAAGATGGAAGCTTAATAGGATCAATAATAGTTCAAAGGGCAGAAAAACCTTCTGTCGAGGAATTATGAACAATAACAGAAAACCATCAACTGAAATTTACGAAAATCTCAAAATAAAATATCAGGAACTTCGAAATAATCTGGTGCTCAAAAGAAGAAGACTTGAGGCTGACTCTGTACTATGTACGCTATTAATAATGACATCTGGAGATCGAATGAAATTTTTATCAGATTCTTCTTTGGATGTGACGTCTTTCGATGAGCAAGAAAAGTATCGAATAGCAGAACAGAACGACCTGTTACGTCGAGCGATTATTAATAATAAAATCAATTTGGTTTTCACTGTCTTTGGCATCATGGAAATTGAAAAAGAATTAGGGGTCATAGATGAGGCCGGTTTCTTAAGATTTATTCAAAAAAAGTACTTTGATTTTGATGAGGGCAACAAAAAGTTGAGCGCAAGTGAGAAGGTTGTTTTATTAGGATTAATAACAATGCATTGTTTTGGAGAAGAACGGGCTATTAATTTAGACGCTGAGGAGGCTCAAATTGTGTGGTATCAACTTTTGAATGAATCCCTATTCCCATTCATTCAAAATCAGAAAATCGTCCCACAATCTGAAAAATTGCTATCAACCTCAACTGGCAACGAGAATCCCGCAAATTATCTTATGAGACGGCAAAATGACTTATCAAAGAAAACAGCCGGGATCTTTGCCAATCCTGGTAAGAACAAGTATTTTCTTGATCTTCTTCTTGGTAATCAACTTAAAACTACCAGCATATTAAGTTACTTGTTTAAATTAATTCTTCCTGAAAGGGTCTCTCTTGAGTTAATTAATAGTGTTAAGACACATATCGAAGTGGTTTTCAGGGAATTTGTTCCAGTGATTCACGGAAAAGATCGGAAGAGCGTCGTGTAGGGAAAGAGTGTAGATCTCGGTGG
>CALBTS010000021.1 GCA_937968035.1 uncultured Methanomethylovorans sp. | reverse complement strand
GGTACGACTTCGGAGACGCTACGGATGCCCATGCATCTTATGATCTGACCGAGGTTGGATCTCCATCGTATACAAGAGGTACTCCGAATTATGGTACATCTGTACAATCAACAGGTGCTCAATGGAACAGTCCGGCATCTACAGGGATAATTTCGGCTTGGGGAGGGGCTGCAGTTGATTGTACATTTGGGATTAGGTTTAAAACTGGCGCGTCTGTTTCAAGTGGCGATTATATTCTAAAACATCCAAATATTAGATTCGCTGTTCGGTCATTAACAGGTGGATCTACTGTATTTATAAACTCTGCATCATCCCACGATACAGGGTACACATTTACGAGTGGTACATGGTATTCTCTTGTGGCTGTAAGGGATGCAACTACCGGCAATGTGCAAGTGTACATTAATAATAACGACACAGGGTATACCCTGTGCAGCAATGGGTGGAATGATGCTGTTGTAACTTTTGGGGGGGCTGCTTCGGCGGCTGAAGACATTGATATTGATTATATGTTTTTTTATAATAGAGAATTAACTTCTGATGAAGTAGCCTGGATTTACAACTCAGGAGGAACGAGAACATATGCGGATCTTGATTAGCCTTGTTATGGTGCTGTTGTTTGTTACTACTTCTACGGCAGCTCTTGTCCCGAATATCACAGTGTTGCCCAACACTACCGTTGAGGTTGGAGAAGAAATTTATTTTGATGCAACGGACACAACAGCCGATGATGCGGGTCAACTCGCCAGGGCGCGGCATGAGTGGGATTTTGATGACGGTTACTATTTAAGGTGGGATCCAAATAATAACTTAATTACAAGGTCTGGAATTGCTACTACGCATTATTTTATGACCCCAGGAACTTACACGGTAACGCTTACAACAAGTTTATTTTATAATGCAGATGGACTTGGGTTGCCTACGGCGGGATTAACTGCGGGAGGTGACTCAAGAAAAGTAGGTACTGTCTACTTCAATTATAAAATCGGCGAAACAGTAACCCATGTTGACGCTACGGATACCATCCCAGGCGATGACGTAATCCCGGAAGACAAGTGGGGGATAGTGGCGCTAGACATCGGTACGGATACTGTTATTGATGTTATAGAGGGGCCTAATAATGCTACTGGATATGCCAACGCCTCGTCAGCCATTTCTGGAGTACCGGCCGTTGCTGAAAACCATATTAGGCTTGGCTATGCCGCCGTGGTCAGGACAAATGGAGACTTTGTTTTTAGCGAGAATGTACTTGATAGCACGAATGTAACTTTTGCGTCAATGAATGGTGCTAATATATACCAGGGGTCAAACAAGGCATATGTAGCCTGGGATGAATTTGAGTATGAAATCAGTGGGACATCTTATACTTTGGCCGCTAACTCTGTCGGGATAGCACCTGGTGATGATGAGGTGTTTTGGCGACATTACGGTGCCGTTGCTTTGGATGTCGGTGCTGATGAGGTTGTGGATATCATTAAGGCCCCTGGGAATGAAGAGTGGGTGACATACTACGACGAAAATAATGGGGCGACAGCATCATTGGCGGCGTTACCGGAACCTGAAACCGGCCACGTCAGAATGGGAACTGTGCGGGTTTACGCATCGACAAACAAGTTTAAAATGGGGGTTTATCCTCTTGAGACAAGCACGGTTTCAACCTATTTTAAGACAGTCGCATTCCAGGAACCAGTGGAGAAAGTTACCGATACCGTTGAAATAACCGTGACAGGTGAGGAACCCATGTCTGGGTTTGAAATCCAACGCGCCCCCTTTAACAATCGTACAAAACAATATCTCTATATACAGATTCCAGAGGCGCATCGTGCAAGTTCGACTCAATTAAAAGTGTCATTGATAGGCGCATCAACCGGAACATCTATACTCCTTGAGCCTAAAAATAATCTCAGCGCAGAGGAGGTGGTGTTGCTGGATCACACAGGCCTTGGAATAGATGATTATGTAGTTCAGGCGGAGTTATTGAACTCTGAAGATACAAGGATATCCGGAGGGGTATGGAGAGACAAATTTAAGAAGACTTACACTGGCAATCCTGTTGTGGCCATGGATGAAAACAATAGCTTTATAATGAATGGGGAGTTTGTTTTTCCGATAGGTCCATATATGGCAAACACCACTGAATTCCAGGATTTTATTGATCAGGCAGGCGTTAATTATACTCATACCGTTGGATACAATGCGGTGCAAAATCCAGAATCGTTTGACAGTAATTTAGCATCTGCCGCCACTTATGGTTTAGTTTTTACGGGACCGGGAAGGGGAGCTTATAGTGTGGCTTCGGATTATTGGAGTTATTCTAAGGTCGATAGATATCATTACAATATAAACCCTGATATTATAGAAGATTATGTTGAATTGAGTAAGAATAGGCCAGCATTATTTTCGTGGAACTGGCAAGACGAAACCAACCTCGGCGGCCGATATGCTCGCGTTTATCCATCAGTTGTTGCAGCATGGAGTTATAGGGTCCACCAAGAAGATCCACAGCATCCAACACAGAATACATTTTATGGATCTGATTGGACAATATATTATGGATCAAACCCAATGATAGACGACTATTTAGGAAGTGCTGATTTGTTTGGAGGGAAAAAGTGGTGCCAAGATTTTTTCTCGTTCGACATATATCCAATAGCTCTAAGGCTCCATCCATCATTAAATCTTGCATCTATGGGACCATATGCCGCTTACTTTGATGCATTAGACCGTATGAACACAAACAACAAAGGGTTGATTCCAATAACTCCAACGATAAATCCTGGCAACAGGCTTGTGGGTGAAAAAATATCATTACACAGCACAGAGCAGGTGTATTTTGAAGCATGGGCCAATGTAATTCACGGGGCAAAAGGGATAATATGGTTTCAATATTTTGATATAGATACTGTAAAATGGACTGCGATGAAAAAGTTTGCAGATCAGATAAAAATATTGACCCCTGTAGTTCTTCAAGCAGAATCAAGCACTACAATAGCTGATAATTCTGACGAGGCCCTTAATAGGGTTGACACTATGGTTCGAGATTATAATGATATTCTCTACATTTTTTCCGCTCGTGTGACAGAGCCAGAACCAGTAACAGCTCAAACATATATTGACCTTGGTTTGCCCGTTGGCACGATATCTCTTTATACTGGAATTGAACCATCGACAATAGAAACAACCTTTACGCTTTCAGACAATTCTGTGACTGGGCCAGTCGAGGTAATAGACGAGGATAGAACAGTAAATGCAACTGCTGGTGTATTTACAGACACGTTTGCCAAAAACGCTGTTCACATCTACCGCTACCCAGCCCAAACCCAAGTCCAAGCTGCCACACAAGCATCTGTTCGCACCACCGGACCCTCTTTCTCTATCAAAGCCGCTGGAACGCCGATGCAGATCAAAGGCAACTGATGCGGATTTTCATCGCTGCAATAGTCTTGCTGATATCAACGCCCGCACTGGCTGGT
>CALBTS010000020.1 GCA_937968035.1 uncultured Methanomethylovorans sp. | reverse complement strand
AGATCGTATTCGGTGACTGGAGTTCAGACGTGTGCTCTTCCGATCTGGCACTGCAAAAAACCTGTTTTGGTCAATGGGCAGTGTGAGGTACTCAAAGGACAATGCATCAGAAGCAATGCCGGCCTGTGGTATGAGAATTACGAAGAGTTCAGAGAATGTCTTGATCTATTGCTTGCTGATGAACACCTGAGAGATCAGCTTGGCAATAGGGGAAGGAAATTTGTGGACATGAATTACAGCTGGGAAAACATTGAGAATAAGTATCTGGATCTTATAGAAAAAGTGGCGAAATAAAATGGATAAAGATAGACCTGATAGTATAAGTATCTCAGATTATGTAATTGTAACTCTGATAATCCCTTGGGATTTAAAAAATATTATTGGATAATTAAATAAAATCTCACTTAGTATTTAATTTTCCTGTAATCATATAACTTGTAAGGCGGTTTTTTAGCATCAGTTTTACTGTAAAATAACTCATTGTTAACATTAATGCAAATAAAATGATGTAGAAATTTAAGCTTGTAGGAAAAATCGAAAATCTGGGAAATATGTATATAAGAAGGAAATTATGAAAAAGTGCATGAACTAAAAATATTCCGTAAGAATATTCCCCCGTTTTTTGTAATAGTGTGAATTTTGGTTTGTATATCAATAAAAAATTCAAACAAAACATAAATATGCATATATGAAGTATATTTGTGCTTACCAATGTCAACTGATAATAATACGGAATGGAATTTGAGAATTGTGTGCCGTATCTCGAATCAACGACAAGAAACATAGAAACAAATGGAAGGCTTGCAATTAAAGAACCCAGTAGTAGGATTTTTTTCATCGATATTCTTTCTAAACGCTGGCATATCTTATCATAATTATCTTTTGTATATATCCCGAATAAAAAATATATCAAATACTTAAACGGGGTGCTTAGTGCAAATCCGAATGAAGGTATAAACGATCCTAAGACATACATTATTAATATGGGTGAAAAAAGTGCAAAGAGTAGATGAATTTCGAAACGATCTTTTGTAATCTCGTAATAAGCGATGATGGCCGGATAAAAAATATAAAACGTCAGTATGAGTTGAAAGTACCAAAAATGACCCGATGCAGTGAAATTAAAAATGCTATCAATTACTGAATTTAATGTAAAGGCTGGAAATAAACCCAATTGTGTATTTACTATACAGTAGATTACTGAAAAAATAATATAAGGGATAAGTATAGACATAAATCTTTTTTTATAGAAGTCCTTAACTGGTAACTCTGATCTATATTTATTGTACAGAACAAAACCAGATACAAAAATAAACATTGGTACAGCGAACCTAACTAACTCTTCGATGTACATAAGAGAAAACATCAACCCAGTTAAATTCTTTACCGCGGCTGTATCGTCGATGGTATGTATAATGAGTACGCCTATAATAGCTATGGCTCGCAGATAGTTTATTTCTTCGAACCAATTTTCTGAAGGCTTGGTCAATATAAGTTCTCCTTCCAAAATAATTTAATTAACTGCCCTTATAACTGCTTAATTTCACATTAACTTTCCTGTACTTCAGGACTACCTAATGGATGTTTACATATAAAAAATACGGGTATGTGTATATATTGAAATTAAGAATTATATCAAAGAGCTTGTTTCAAAACTATCTCCAATCCCTCTGAACCAATATTTTGGAGTGTAGAGAAACAGAATCATTTGGACTAATGAAAAACTGCTTTTGTCAAAAACATGAATATTCAGAATTTTTAAACCAGCTCACATTTAACTGATCAACCCTTCCTTTGACCCATTTGCAATCTTCAATAAGGATTCCATTCCTTTACTTCCGGATACTCAGGGAATTTGCCATACCCATAAGTATCAAATAAATTTCCCCATTCTGTTTTCATGAACTCGTCAATGTGCTTTTTCCCGGTAGTGGGATACCACAGTTTGTCGTGGTAAGATCCTGATGCAAAGATAAAGGTCTTAAAGACAGGGGAATGGAACAAAATGTTGTGTAGCCAGTTTATGTTGGCTGTTCCCTTTCTCAATCTTTGGTCCCATTCTACGATAGGACTTTTAGTAGTAGTGAACTTGAAGTTCAACTTTTCTAACTCTTGCTTATCCATACCGCTGATCTCGATCTGATCATAATCACCCATTCCAAGACCCCTGTCATGGGCGATCCTGATGTAATCAATATCTAAAGGATCAAAACCCATTATTTTAGCTGAGATAGCATCGATAGCGACCTGATCCTCGCTTGCCAGAAGCACATTCCCTATAAAAGGTTCCATAGTGCGGGGGCCAGCTCCGTTACCACACACACCGCCATCCATGACCGCAAAGATCCCTTTGTGGATCTCTTTCTGGATCGCCAGCAAGTCCACAAGCACCTCATGGATCTTCTTA
>CALBTS010000019.1 GCA_937968035.1 uncultured Methanomethylovorans sp. | reverse complement strand
TTTTTTCTATTTTTTTCTATTTTTTTTATTGCGGACATCGACTTGACGAATTTATCCGAAGACGATTTGGTAAAGTTGGAAAAATTAAGAAAAGGTATACTCGAATAAAACCCAGCCAGCTCTTCAATATCATGACTCTGTAGGAGGATATATGCAGGGGAATTTTGCCTTCATTAATTGCTTGTATATTATCGAGACTGATCATGAAGTCATTGATAGGACAGAAATTATAACAAAACCTGGCCAAGGTAAAAGATATCATGTAGATGTTGACGATGGCGAATCGACTCGCCCAGATATAGACGATTATTTGTCAGCCATAGTTAGCACCATCAAATCTACTATCAGCTTGAATCATGAAGTGATATGCATCAGCGAAGATGATGTCGTTGATTCAATTGGACAAATGGGGTGTCCTTCTGAAGTAATTTGCGAAATATTATGCGGTTATAGCGGAAAAGGAGTAAAACAGCGCAAATACACAATACAAATTGTGATAAGAGCTGGTTATTACTGTTGCTATAATCTTGATTTCAATGTCATTCAGTATGATTTAAACAATAATATCATCAATATAAACAGAGAGATACGTTTCAGAAGCAAAAACATTCTAACTTCCATTGATGCTGCTATTGAAAACATTTTTGGTGTTTTCAAGGCACATGCATCTGAAGCCTATATTGAGACTGTAATGTCAAATGGTCAAACTTGTTATAAATATCTTGAATAAGGTTCAACCATCGGCAAGAGCGGGCCGAAAACCCGCCCGGTCAGCCTCAGCCCCGTTGAACACAGAAAATTTAAGAAGCGAAACCCCATCACACCGCCCTATCGCAATAACACGGCATATACTACAAAAAAGCATTTGACTACTTAAAAGTAGTATGCTACAGTTTAGCCATATCAAGACATGGGGGTGTAGCAAATGAGCACTAATATATTATCTAAAATTACAAAGGAACCAGAAACCAGAACGACCTGTACATTGAGCCAGGAAGGAAGCTCTGCTCTGGACAGTTTAATGAAAGGCTTTGGGCTAACACAAAAACAAGTTTTCGACATATTTATAACAAAAGACGGAGTGAACAAAGATATCATTAAATTTGCATCCGTTCCAGAGAGTCGCGCGATACAACGTCAGGTCAGAAAAAGCCTTGTTATAACAAAGAAAAATCTCAAAATATTAAATGAGACATCTGAAAAGTCTAGCTTGCAACGGGATGTTATTATTGATTTTGCATTCAGATGGTTGGTAACACTTTTAGAAGCAGCCTCTGAGCAGCAAAGAGAACAACACAAAAAGGCTCTAATTGCACTTCGCGAAATATGGGAAGAGTTGGAGAAGACCGAAATAGAACTTGGATCGTTTCTGGACGAAGACAATGCAATACTATCAAGATTTGGAAAAGTAATAGTTGTGTTGATGAACCTAGTCCATGAAATAGAAGATAACGTTAACAATGGAACCATAATTGACCCTGATGGATTGTGAGTATTAACCGATACCTTTGGAGGTACAATCATGAAATTGACAAAGCATGCACAAGAAAGGTCGCGGCAACGCGGATTTACAGGTATGTATATTTCACTTATTGAACAGTTCGGACGTACTGAGAAAGTGTCCGGCGGAGCGATGAAAATATTCTTTGGGAAAAAGGAGTCCGAACAGGCACGTTGTGAACTCAAAAAAGTACTGCAACTCCTTGACAAGGTTAACGGAAGTGCTCTCATCGTTGATGGGGAGAGTATCCTTACGATGTACAAAATTTGATTGAAATTACAACTTAATTGCCGACTTGACCAGATTACCTATAAAAGCAGAAATCACAACGGGTGATGATATGTCAATTTTACCAGAAGAACTCAAAACATCGACAATGCCATGCGACATATGTGTTTGCAGTAATAATAAAACTGGTAAGTATTTCATCGTCATTGACAGCACTCAAGAGACTGTTATGACGTTAGTTACTCCAGCATACAAAATATTGCAACTGCAAAGTAGTCTTTTCTCTGAGTCAGAATATATGGATGAAAATATATTACTACAAACAGGTCTTTTGCATGAGAATCAAATAGCCGCTTACTACAGATATATCGAAGACTATGAAAAGGAATGTGTGCCACAAACTGGACTCAATCAAAGTGGGGTAGAGCCAGAATATGTAAGGACTTATAGAAATATGTTGAGCAACTACAACTCAATGCCTTCGACCATGCATAGAATTGTTGAAGAGCGTAAACATATTAAGTGGTATGAGTTGGTAGAGCAATTGACAAAGCATGGTTACGTTGGCACAGGGGGTAGCCTCACAGCTTCACTAAAGGTGTTGGAAATTGACGGTTATCTGCAAGTAGAAGGTGCTGGCAACGGCAAATCAATATCATATATTAGAGCTATAGAGAGAACTGGCACAAACAAAACATCTCATAAAAAACTAAATGAACTTGATAAATTACTTAAACGCATGACGGAAGAACAAAAGGCTTTATTTTTGGTAAGGTCAAAGCAACTCTTATAATTTCTGATATATGGGAAATACTAATACCGTTCAACAAGAAAGGTAGAACCATGACAGCACAAATCTCTGACACATTCCTCTATAAAGGTGACAAGTATGCACTTATCGGAATTACTGAGGGTATCCTTGCTTCGCCCGAACAATTCGGCATGCAGCCAGAAATGCTTCACACCGCCTGCTATCGTGGGTTCTATGCTACATATGAACTCACCGAAGAAGCATTGTATCTAAGAGAGCTAACCTTAAGAGAGAGAAACGGGAGATATCTGCCTATTGGAGAAATCCAGCCAGAAAAAGAGGATTATCAAGCCACTTATCACAGCCTGAATGAGGTGATTCCGTTCACGGGAAAGATACGGCTGGCCAAGGATTTCATAAGGGAACTGTATGTCCACATGGGACACCAGAAAGCTACGTCCTTCAAAACAGTTCTAGACATAAATCTGAACGATGGGAAAGTAGTTGGGATAAGAGATCGCTCTATAGAAATGGAACATAAACGTGGGGCCTTCAAGAAGCATTACGAGTCCGGGAACATGTTAGAGACAATCGACGAGACTTTTAGTCTCGATATGGACTTGGAATAGGAGCGTCCA
>CALBTS010000018.1 GCA_937968035.1 uncultured Methanomethylovorans sp. | reverse complement strand
GATAAAGTGTGGTAAATTGAGGTAGCAGGATGTATTGTATTCATGCATTGATTGAAACGGTTATCTTATTAGGAAATGAAACTATTGCTAATTGTTGCCCATCCGCAATACTACATCGGAGGAGCAGAGATTCAGGCGTATAGATTGGCTAAAGAATTTGCCAAAATTGGCTATGAGGTTAGTTTTCTCATGACAAAGCCAGCAAGTATTAAACGAAATACTTTTAATGTGTGTGATGATAGTGGATTCCAAATTTACTTCTATAAAGAATACAGATTAATTAAATTGTCTTCTATTTTTAAAGCATATAATGCTATCAAGACAATAAATCCTGATTTTATTTATTTGCGTGGATCAATATATGCTTGGCCAGCGGCGTTTCTTTTTTCTAGAAGGAAGTATAGTGAAGTGCCCATACTTTGGCAGGTTCGAAGTGGGCGTAGCCTTATTAGGTTTTCAAATACTAAGGAATTGTTTCGATCAAGTAATGTTCTATCAATTTTATTTAATCTAATTAATAACTTATCGAAGGATATTATTCAATTATACACAATCAGGTACTCATCCCTTATTATTTCGCAAACAAATGGCAATAAGGAAACGCTAAAAAAAGTCTTTAAACGTGATTCCATTCTAGTTAAAAAGGGGATTTATTTAAATCAGGATGAATACACGAAGGATGCTTTTTTGCCTATGAAAGTATACTTTATAAGAAACATCAAACCCCATTCACGTATTAATCTATTTCTTGACGTATACAAGTATATACAGGATTCAAAAGACAAGGATTTTTTTGAATTTAATATTATTGGGGAAAATCAAATAAAGGAAAATCTTAGTATTCTAGAACAAAAACCTAGAATCAGATATCATGGTAAATTACATAATGAGGAAATTTTAAAACATTTGCGGTCTGCCCACATATTAATAGATACACTGAAGGAATACAATGATCAAACTACCTTTTCGAATGTGTTTTTGGAAGCATGGGCTAATCGGGTTGTAGTTTGTTCATTTGATACGAATCCTGATCATGTACTTACTGACCAGAATATTGGATTTAAAGTAAACTCAGTTGAGGAATGTGCTTTAAAGCTTATTGATTTGAGAAATAATAGGGAATTATGGGAAACGATAGCAGCCAACGCGTTTAATTACGTAAAAGACCAACATAGTTTAAAAACAGAAGTACTCTCTTTAAATGCAACAATGCAGAGTTGTGTTCATTAAAATGGCTATGAGCCTTGTGGCCATTTGAATATAATATTTTGTTTTTGGCAATTATGAATATTAAGAATACTCTAAAGAAAACGAAACTGTTTATTTTTTATAAGGAATTTCGAAAGGAATATTTTTATTTTATAATATACCCACAACGCAGAAGAATAGTTAAGAGTCAATCTCCTGAAGCGCTTATAAGGCATGTCTGGAATCAACGTAGGAGGGGTTTTGCTTTAGATTTGAATAATCCGAAATCTTTTCAGGAGAAAATGCAATGGTTAAAACTTTACTGGTATGATAACACAGTTATTCAATGTGCTAATAAGTATCATGTCAGAGAATATGTTGTAAATAAAGGCCTTGGGTTCTTACTGAATGATTTATTCGGAGTATACAAGAATCCAGACGAAATTGATTTTGACATATTGCCAGATAGTTTTGTACTAAAAACATCGCATGCTGGAGCACAGGTAATTATTTGTAAGAATAAAGCAGAATTGAATATTACTAGAGTAAAACGAATTCTGAAAAAATGGCTAGAGTTGGATTATCAATACTTTAGCGGAGAATGGTGTTATGCTAGTGAAAAATTAATCGTGTGCGAAAAATACTTGGTAAATAATAACAAAGATGGCTTAATTGATTACAAATTATTCTGCTTTAATGGTAGGGTTGATTGTTTATTTGTTACACTTGAACGATTTGGTGAGAACAAGAATAGGATATGGTTTGATAGGAATTGGAATCCGCTAAAGATAAAGGTTAATGATGGTTCTAAGAATAATAGGAAAGTAGCAAAACCGGATAATTTTGATAAGATGGTTGAATATGCTGAAATTCTATCAAAGCCCTTCCCTTTTGTTCGTGTTGATTTTTATAGCGTGAATAATAATATAATATTTGGAGAATTGACTTTTGCTTCTGATAGTGGTTTTAATACCTATTATCCTAATGAGTTTGAATTTGAATTGGGCAACAAGCTAATATTACCCTCAAAATCAATTCCCAATGGATGGGAAGTTATATTGAATGCCCACAAAGAGTAACATAATCTTACATGGGCAGATTCCATTGGTTTGAGTCTAAGCAACTTGACCGAGTTACCAACTATTTAACTCGGATTGAAATTCTCAAATATGCTATTAAGAACAAAATTGAGGCATTCTATTATTGCACATTCGCTAAAGAAAAAAATCACTATGGATTAAGACACAACATTATATACCTTGGTATTTTTAAAAACACATACTTAAAACATGTAGAATTTCAAGTTTTAGTTGTGATTAAAGCCATTTCCATCGTACTTACAGAAAAAGAGAGCGTTTTAATGGCTAATCAGGCTTTAATCAGACACATGCTCCCTGCGTTAATCCTCAATAACTTATTAAAAAGGAAGAATAAGTTTGTTTCAGACATAAGAACAACTCCAACATCTCCTGAAACTTTTGATAAAGAGATGAAAACATTTCATGGGCAGTTTAAGTATGCCATAAAGTATTTTGACGGCTTTAGCTTTATTACGCCTTTTATGGAAAAATATGTTATGAGCAGATATGAGAATAAGGACTATAAAATAGTGAACTGGAGTTCAGGTGTTGATCTTGATCAATTTAATCCGTACAATTATATATCCAACAGACAAAGTGGGAAGTTTAGACTGTTCTATCACGGTGGGATCTCTCTATCTCGTGGTAACCTTAATTTAATTAAAGCTGCACATCTGTTAGTAAAAGCTGGCTATGAAATTGAACTAGTACAAGTTGGCATCTTAGTCGATAAAGAAATAAAAGACTATTGCGAAGCACAGAGCATTTCCTCATGGTGTAAAATACTACCACCAGTAGCAATTACGGCGATACCTCAGATGATTGCCGATTGTGATTTGCCAGTCCTGCCTTTTCCGAATTTTATGGCATGGAGGGTTTCTAGTCCTATTAAACTTATGGAATACCTTGCCATGGGAAAGAAGGTCCTAGTTCCAAATATGGAGTGTTTTACAGATGTTTTCGGCACAAGATCGAATTTGGTATTTTATTATGAGTCAAAGAGCCAAGAGCCGATAAAAGAAATCACCAGTGCTATTAAGAATATACTTGACAATCATTCACTTGTCAACAGCAATTTCTTCCCGGAGATAAGGGCGTTTGTTATGGAAAGATACACTTGGGAAAAACAGGCAGCGAAACTGTTTGAATTCTGTGAAAGTCTATGACCAATCCCAGGTATATTTTATTAATAACAAGCTTGTTTATTGTTTATACCCAAGGCCTGTGGGAGAGAATGTTTGGTTTTAGTCCGGCAATCAAACTGATATCTGAAGCTTTTATCTTCCTATATCTTTTATTATCAATAAAGTATTTCCGAAAGAAAACACCCGGTAATGTTCTTTTTTTGATTTACCTAATTATCTCTTTTATAGGTTCAATTATTAATGGAAGCGATCCGGTGGCATGGTTGAAGTTTGTTAGGTATTTTGTCTATTTCTATTTACTGTATATAACCTTATTCCATACAAGCATTTCACACAAGCAATGGGTGTTTATTCTCAAATTCGTTGTATTTTTAATCCTAATTCAGGGACTCGGATCAATTTATAATGTATTTATCCTTAATCAAAGGGTTGAAGGATATGTTGGATTAATGTCTTCACTTGGAGGGACAACAGCAGCTACGTTTCCACTATTAATTGTAACCTTGTCAGTTACTTTCTATTTTTTTATTCAACCACAGCACAAAAAAATCTATCTCTACCTTCTCACATGTGTTGTGAGTGCATTTTTAGTTGGTTATGCAAGCGGAAAAAGAGCAATATTTTTTACACTGCCGGCTTTTATTGTTCTAATTACCTTTCTCTCTGCTTTTCTGTTAAAAGGTAACAAACTATTTTATAAGCGATTAATAATGTTGGGATTTATCGTTTTAGTTTTATTGCCCGTATATTTTTTTGGTATTAAGACAACTGCTGGAGTGAATTACTATTTGTCAGGTAATGAGACCAATCGCCAAATGATAGGAAATGCTATTGAATATGCGATAAACTATGAAGACAGTAAGTCAGCAAAAGGATTGACCACTGGCAGATCAGGCTCATCGGTTCAAGTAATTAGGAACTCATTGCAAAATCCCTCTTTTATTCTGTTTGGGCAGGGTTATGGAATGGTCAAGGATGACAATACCCTTTCACGACTTGGTGTGAGTTATGGAATTGTGGGATTTACTCGGGATATAATTTCAGCCGGATGGATAGTAATGTTCCTTACGGTATTTATAATGCTATCCATGATATTTATAAATAAGTCAATTATATCTTCTTTTACTACTACTCTAAGAATAGCAATAATGACCATTTTTCTTTTTACTCATTTTATATATTCATCTGATTTTGCTGTAAGTCTCAAACTAAATTTCCTTTTGGTTTTTCTGCTCGTTTTTATAAATTCCCCAGCACATACTGATTGTCTCCATAATCTGCTTGGGAGTTATTTTTACTCACGATCAGATGAAAAAATGATAGATAACAGCAATATTTAAGATTGCTTAATATGTTTCTCAAAAATACTTTCACGTTCATAGTCAAACAAATCTTCTCTTATCTATTTTTTATTCTTGGGGGCGTATATTGGGTGAAAGCATTATTGAGAGGAGAAAGATGCCTCATCGTTCTAAATTACCACAACTTTTCTAAGTACAACAACTATAAAATAAATAGAGGTAACATAATTGAAACTGGTTTTTCCTCTAATTTTGATAAACAAGTTAGATTCCTGAAAAAGCATTTTAACTTTTGTTATCCTGATGATTTCTTCAATGAGAGATGTGAGGGAATTAACATGCTGTTAACTTTTGATGATGGCTATAAAGATAATTTTGATTTGGCTTTGCCAATTCTGAAAAAGTATGATGCTTCAGCTATTTTCTTTTTAACTACAAACTATATTGACACTGATAATTGGTTGTTGCATGACAAGGTTAGATACTTGGTTATAAATGGAATGCTTGATCAAATCAAGGCTGAGGATATTTTACTCAGAATGAATGATGGACATCTGGTCGATAAATCATTCATTAATTGGGCAAATGAAAAGTTTCCGGAAATATCACCTAAGAAATTGATGATGAACTGGAATGAAATAAATATTATTTGCCAATTAGGCTTGCATATTGGCTCCCATACTGCAAATCATGCGGTATTAAGCCTTTTAGAAAATACTGAACAAACAAAGGAGATTAAACATTCAATCGAAAGTATAAAATTGAGAACGGGAGTCGATTGTATTTATTTGGCTTATCCAAATGGTCTTTTTAATGAAACGACATTGGAATTATTAGAAAAGCATAGTATTAAATATGCTTTTACAGTTAATCCTGGGTTGAATTATCAAAGCACAAATCTAAAGCAACTTAAGAGAATTGGTATCAATCCCTCAGATAGCATACCTCTCCTCTTATTGAAAATATTATTAAGTTGTCTAAAATGAGTCTCATAGTTAAATTCAAGCAATATGGGTTCTATTCTAGCTTTAAGAGATTAGTAAAGAGGTTGCTTAGAAGAATCGGAATACGTCATGAAAAATACCTTTATTGTACAAAAGATTTAGCCTCTGAAAGAAAAGAGAAAATCAAGCCCCGGATTAGTGGGGAGATTAAACAACTAAATGAGATTATCATTAATAAACCACAATTAATTGAACTTTCCGGGGAAAAATTAGCATTATTCAGGAAACGACTCTCAAATGAAGATTATAAAGGTTATGGCTTTTTTCATGAAGATTCGCTGATCTATTATACTTGGATCTCATTTAAAAAGTTTGAAATGAGTGTGCCCTCTAAGGGTATTGAATTAGAGGATAATGAAGCCCTATTAATTGACTCATATTGTCACCCAAAATATAGGGAATATGGAATTCATTTATATATGAATAACTTTAGGTTAGAGCAAATAATGAACGAGGGAAAAAACAGGGTGGTGGCAATTGTTTTGAAAGAAAATAAGCCTGCTAGAATTACTCAACGAAAATCCGGGTTTAGATGTGAGAAAATGATTACTTATAACAAATTTTTCAAATATTATGAAAAAACAAAATTGGTGAATAAAACTATCGAGCTTTGAAAATAAATTAGGAAACAAAATGATAAGACTTTTCGATACAGAGCTATATTTTAATAGAATCCACGAATTCGACCATATTCCATATGTTCAAAGTAGAGCCTGGCACAATTATCTGTTAAGTAAGGGAGAAAAGCTGGTCTATTTCATTGATAACCAAAATGACACACTAATTGCATTTTTCGGAAGAGAAAAACGTATTCCTGCTACGAAACAAAAAATACTGTTGGTCGATACTCCTTTAATAAAACCGGGCTTGTCTGAGAAGACAATAAGAAATCGTTTAATGCCCCTAATGCAAGCGAATTATCTTGGAATAGAGATTGATTCAATCAGTGAATATAACATTGAAGTCGAAATTGGCCTTAGGCGTGCCGGATTTGTCAGACCATTGAAACTTTCGAAATGTCCCCTGACAATAGTAATAGAATTAGATAAGCCTTTTAACTTCGATACTAAATGGAAACGCGACGTTAAAAGCGCAAGTGATTGTGGTATTATTGTCAAGGAAGTCATAAATCCAGCTATCGAGGATGCAGTAACTTTTACCATGCTCTTCAAGGAACTAAGAGAAAATAAAGGTTTGAAATACGATTTTTCGCCTGAGGCAATTTTCGCACTGTTAAATGGACCGGGTATACGCATGTTTTTTGCTTTGGAGAATAGCATTGTTGTTTCAGCTCAGATAATCTATGTTAATAATGGCTATTGCTATTCGATCTTAAGGGCGAATAGCTTGAAGTCAAGAGATAACAATGCATCATATCTTGTCTATAACACTATTCTTGAAACCCTTGCTAAAGAAAAGAACATTTGCATTGATCTTGGTAGAATTCCACCGAGCAATCATGAAACCGATAAAGTTTATCATTTCAAGAATAAATCAAGAGGGATAAAAATACAATACAATGGCGAATGGGTATTTTATAAAAATAAGAGGATAGAGGACTTGATGTTCTTTTATAAACATTATGTATTAAGACTCAACCGCTATTGAAAAAAGAAAATTTGGAAGTATTACTTGTTAGTGGAAAAGAAATAATATACCTTAATCCCACGCTGCACAAGAATACTGTTAAAAGAGCAGCCATTAATTTTGTTCTGTATTTGATGATCGGGGAAATATGCTACTGTGCTGATTTGTTCAAATACAATACTTGTTTAGAGTCAATTACTTTCACTGCTCATCATTTGTGATTTAAGTTAATCTGAATCATGATAGATTTGGGGTGATATTATGATGGTCTAAAAAAACTGGACAGGATTTTAATAACTTTAAAATTTCTGTCAT
>CALBTS010000017.1 GCA_937968035.1 uncultured Methanomethylovorans sp. | reverse complement strand
GAGATCGTATTCGGTGACTGGAGTTCAGACGTGTGCTCTTCCGATCTTGACGAGACAGAAAGCTCCTCAAAAGGGAGCTTTTTTCATTATTTACTATACTTTTTGTCCGCCAGGTGACTATTCCGGTAAAAACGGCGCCACCCATTCCGGAGCATTCGGCGCCAGTATTCCGGTCCATTCAGCGCCACCTCCAAAGTGGCGAAAATTGGGATTAGAAACAGGTGAATAAGAAATAATTTCACCTGACATTCCGGCAGAAACGGCGCCACCTTTCCGGGCAGATTTGTAACAATCGAGTACCTTGTCGCAAAACAGGTACTATGTCAAAACGACCCATAACGATGTTACAAATTCGACGCATAATACAACTTTTGGAACAAGGGCAATCCAAGCGAAAAATAGCCCTAAGTCTTCATTCAGGACGCCATACAATAGATGGATATATTCATAGGATTGAGCAAAGCGGACTGGAATTGCAGCAGTTATCCAAACTTTCAGATGCAGATCTGGGTGCTTTGTTATACACTGGCAACAGGGAACAAGAACCCGATAGACGGCTGGAAGATTTGCAAAGCAGATTTAGTTATTTTCACAGCGAACTATGCCGGACCGGAGTTACCAAACTCACCCTTTGGCAAGAATACAGGCTGGAAGTCCCTGATGGATACAGTTATTCTCAGTTTTGCGAACATCTTGTAAATGACAAACGCAAGAGTTCAGCTACCATGCATTTTGAGCACAAACCCGCAGAGCGGGTCCAGGTTGATTTTGCCGGTAAAAAATTGAGTTACGTTGATATATCCACTTCAGAGATCATCACTTGCCCCGTCCTAGTTTGCGTATTGCCTTTCAGTGGTTACAGCTATATAGAAGCGTTGCCATACGCTACCCAGGAATACCTTTATCCGGCATTGGGAAGGTGTATGAGCTATTTTGGCGGCGTACCGGCGAATGTACTGAGCGACAACATGAAACAATATGTAAAAAAGAGCAACCGGTATGAGCCGGTCTTCTCAGAGGTATGTGAACAATGGTCATTGTACTATAACACCAGTTTATCAGCTACCCGGGTAGCTAAACCTAAAGACAAACCCAGTGTTGAACAAGCAGTTCACCTGGCTTATATGCGTGTATATGCCCCCCTGCGCAATAAAATATTTTACAGTCTGAAAGAGCTTAATGACAATATAATCAAATGCTTAGATATACATCACAACAAGCATTTACAAAATCGCACCTACAACCGCAGGGAACTTTTTGAGCAACATGAGCTCCCTTTGCTTAAGGCCCTGCCAGCTGAGCCATTTGTGCTCAAGCATACCGTTGTGGCAAAGGTGCAGAAGAACTATCATATCATTCTGGGCGAAGACTGGCACCAGTACAGTGTTCCATATCAGCACATAGGGAAAAAAGTAAAGATTATCTATGATGCAGATGAGGTAGAGGTTTATCTTGATTTACGCCGTATTGCTGTGCACAGGCGCAACTACCGCAAGCATGGCTATACAACACTGGAAGAACACATGCCCGAGAAACATAAGAAGTATAGGCAAACCAAAGGTTGGGATGCAGATTATTTTCTTGGGAAAGCGAAACAGCTTGGCGTGTGTTCACATAAAATTATGAGCCGTATCCTTGAGTCTAAAACGTTCACCGAACAAGCCTATAATGCCTGCCTTGGATTATTGCGGCTGTCAGGCCAGTATGGTGAAGATCGCTTTGAAAATGCATGTAAAAGGGCCGTTAATGCCCCCAGGGTAAACTACCGCCTGATAAGCGATATACTGTCAAACAACCTGGATAAAGAACAAACGGATCAAATGACCATTTTTTCATCAATCCCTGACCATGAAAACATTCGTGGGCCACAGGCATACAATTAATCACTAATACTTTAACAACATGAACACACAAATCACTTTAGATCAGTTGAAACAGTTAAAGCTGCCAGGCATGGCAGACGCCTATCAGGCAGTTTTATCATTGCCGGTACAAGAGCAACCTTCCATCCATCAATTTATGGCCCGCTTATCAGAGGCAGAGATCCAGCACAGGGCCCACCTGAGAACACAGGCCCTGTTAAAACTGAGCAAACTTCGCTACCATGCCGTCATTGAACAGGTTTATTGTAACTCCGGAAGAAACCTAACACAAGATCAGCTCATGAACATAGCTGACTGCAGCTTCATTGAACGCGCTGAAAACATCCTTATTACTGGTGCCACTGGTTGCGGAAAAAGTTATCTGGCTTGTGCAATCGGGCGCCAGGCATGCACCTTTGGATACAAGACTATTTACCTGGGAATGACGCGTTTTTTAGAAAAAATCACCCAAACCAAACTCGATGGAACCTATATTAAGATGCTGAATCAAATCGAAAAAACCCAATTGGTAATCCTGGATGATTTTGGCTTACATCCCATGGATAAAATTACACGGCTGGCACTCTTACAAATACTTGAGGATCGTTACGGTAAGCGATCAACATTGATATCTTCACAGATCCCTGTTAATAAATGGTACGAATATATCGGTGAGAATACCGTGGCCGATGCGATTATGGACAGATTGTCAGGTAATGCACACAGATTTGAATTAAAAGGAGACTCTTTACGAAAGAAAAAAACAGAAAAAAATTGATTAATATTGTAAAACAAATCTGCCCAGTTTAGGTGGCGCCGTTTGCACCGGAATGGTGGCGCTGAATCACCGGAATAATCAATTACTGAATAATCCGGACTATAGTATGCCACCGTTCCGGAGCAAAGTAGGCCACCCA
>CALBTS010000016.1 GCA_937968035.1 uncultured Methanomethylovorans sp. | reverse complement strand
ATTAGAAGGTTCTTTAATGATACGTAGAGTAATAGTCATAGTAGATAGTGGGAAGTGTAGTTGTGGGAAAGTCTGATTATCGCGGATTTCAGGGGAGGTGTCAAATTTGCGTGTAAGTGTTTGATTTTTCAGGAAAAATTTGGTTCTGGATTCCTGGGATTCCTGGGATTCCGCTGATTCCTGGTTTTTACCCTGGGTGTGTGCGTGTTTTGGGGTGTGCTGGGTTAGTAACCGATACTACTATAGCTCTTTTACTATATCATAGTAGTAAGTGGGTAAATAGTATGTTAGAGTAAATTGGTATAGAACGTTTTTTTTTGACTTGTGTGAAATTTTAAATATCATTAAGGGATACTATATACCTATTACTCACTCCCCTATTATCCATCTCACACTTACACTGTAGTAAGTTCTATATGGGCAGATAGTATCATCGGTTACTAAGTGGACTGTGCCGATTTCACCCGCTCACACCCCCCTGAGACCGTGGATTAGTGGAATCCCGGGAATTCTGAGAATTGGGAATCGGATTTTTCGTTATTTTTCAGTCACTTACATGCAAATTTTTACATTTTTTGGATTTTTTCTCGCTACTATATCGAATTATTCCGTTATTTATTTCATATTATCCACTGAATATTCTATCGATCTATTCCGTTATTTCTAGCTATTTTCAGAGGTCCATAGTTGCACTAGAATAGTGCAGTAGTGTAAAATATAAAAAGCTAATAAAATCAATAGGATAGTAGTTATCCACAGGGTAAAGTGTTAGAATATTTTACAATCTGTTAGTAACTTTAAGATGATATACTAGCTAAGTGTTTGATTTATAACAGAATTATGCAATTGGCATAGAATCTGCTACTATATTGTTGATGTACTTGATTAATTACCTGAAAGGAGAAAGAAAATGAGTTACCAAAACATTCAATCAATACGCCAGCACATGAACGCTTGCAGACAGGAGCTTACTCGAATGAGGACTCTTGCTAAAGAGTATCATGCCTTTGGATTGTATAAGTGCTGGGCACACTGTATGAATCAGTGCAAACGTCTTAAAGCAGATTTAGAGATACTAGCCCACGAATTACACTGGCTGCTTTATCTATGGGGCTATACTAGAGTAGCAGTTACTAATCAAGTACATAGTAACAACCATCTGGCGGCTAGAGACAGGATACTAATAGAAGGACGGTATAGTAAATCTTAGCAACCTTCGTGCCACAATTCGCCAAAAATATATAAATATGGTATGATGAATCAAAATTCAAGGCCGAAGCAGGAACGGCATTTTTCCTGCACATCTGGAGACATAGACCAATGACCGAAGAAACAAAAGTAGTTGAACCCATCTTGAATGATGCAGGCTTTTACAAAGCAATTACAACGCGCAGCAAAAAACAGGCGACCGGCAAAAAGACCGCCGATGGTAAGATCCAATATGAGCATGTCTTTGATGCGTTCATAGAGTATTGGGTTCCTACCCTAGAGAGTGTGGCATCCGGTATGCCTGCGCCTGATAAGTGGACTGAACAGACTGCATCGGATGGTAACAAGGGCGGAGAGACGCGCACCTATGCTATTCCTGTGTATGACGATCAGCAGGTACAGTATTTGAATGATGCCCTTGCTAGTGCAGTTATGTCACTAGCAAAGAATCGCTTCAACAGTCCTGAAGGAGAGATTCCTGTAGACTGGTCTGCTATCCTGGAAGGCTCTGCAGTCTTTACGCAAGTCTATGCGACTTTCCGAACTGGGATCAAAGAGTATCTCATCGCCAGGGGGAACACCCCAGAACAGGCAGCAACAATCTGGGCTAATTTCGATACTAAATCCCTGCCTACCTTCAGTGAGGACTATAAGGATATTCTGCGAAGCGTTCTGGAACACTTTGTGGCTGCAGTGGAGGATACTACCGAGATTGATGCAGCGATCAAGAAAGCTAAGCTGTTACTGGCCAAGGCAGAGCCTGATATCAACATGGCGAAAGGTCTGACACTATAAACTAGAGTAGTGCGCGGAGTCCGCTAGAGTTGGATACTCTAGCGGGCTTTACTATCCCTACCTATATAAGTATATTACCGTATTCTAATATTGGGGCCCCCAAGAATGAGTTGCTCACTCTGTTCGCAACAACCTATAGAATGCATTCGCTTTGCTCATGCAAACGATGAGTCAATTACTAAAGTAATTGACGCTTCTAATGTATTCGCTTTGCTCATACAAAAGAATACCGGGGGTATAAGCCTTTTTGAATCGGCTTCGCCTTGGGTATATCAATAGCAAATAAAAAAATTTACTAAATTTTTGAGGACACTACCAAATGATTATTATAAACAAATATCAATGTGAATATTGCAATACTATATATAATACTGAAGATGGTTGTACATCGTGTGAACAAGGACATCTTGATGTGTTTGAAATAGTAAATAAAGAGTATAATCAATATGAGAACTTTCCTACTAGAATTGTATTAAGAAGTAAAGAAACAGGATCACAGTTTACATATAAAAGAATACCCTAGAACCAGCATGACCATTGACACAGAAAAATTTATATCATATGCAGCACACAATATAGCTAATTCTAAGATAGCTGCTGCATTTGGTATTACAGAAGGACGTGTAAGTCAGCTTCTAGCTAATGAGAAAGTACAGGATCTAGTAGCAAGAAAGAAACAGGAAATAGTAGCTGAAGAGATAGAAGATCAAAGCAATATCAAATCCACAGCTTCCAGATTGCTTAGACATATAGGAAACTTGATTGAGAGTACAGAATCGCTAGGTGAAGCCACTCGTGCTTATGAGATACTTAGCCGCATGAAAGAGCCGAACCAAGGACCACGTAGAGATGGTTCACCAATTCTAGTATCACTAGAATTGCCAGATTTTATAAAAACAAAATTGAGTATTGAATTTAATTCTAAGAAAGAAATAGTTGAAATAGATGGCCGTAATATGGCAACATTATCTACACATGGAACACACCAATTAATTAAGGCTAACCACAATGCAAAAGCAGAGCAAAGAGATGAGAGAGCAAATGTTAGAACGCTTAGCTCAAGCACAGAAACAAACTCAAACTCCTAGTATCTGGGATATTGATCCTTCTAATATTCCTGAAGGTATTAGAATATCTCCAGAAAGGCTCGCTCGTCTACGCTTGGCTCTTAGAAATACTCTAGCTAATTCAGAAGATGAATGATGTAGCATTAACAGCAGAACAAATTGCAATCAAGATCAGGGAGGATCTTGATTTCTTTGCTGCTATATTGATTCCAGATATAGCTACAGATCCCTTTCCTCCTTTCTATAATATGGTATGGACATTAATATTGCAGAATCTACATAGTCTAGAGCTACATGAAATATTTAGATTTGCACTCGGTCTGCCTCGTGGCCATGCCAAAACCACATTTATTAAACTACTAGTTAGTTATTTAATAATCCATAATTATGATATAAATTTTATTCAGATTGTATGTGCTACTGAGCCACTTGCAGAGAATTTTCTTTCTGATGTACACAACATGTTACAATCTCCAATTATAACTCAAGTATATGGTTCATGGTCTAATTCCCTAACTAGAGATACTATGAAGGTGAAGAAAGCATCTTGGTTAGGACGAAAGATTATAATTGTAGCTATTGGTGCAGGTACGAGTACACGAGGACTTAACTTAGATAACCAACGTCCACAATTGATAATATGTGATGATGCACAGACTAAAGAGAATGATGAAAGTGAAGTAGATCGTACTAAATTAATGCTGTGGTTAGTTGGTACACTATTCAAGTCATTAGTAAAAAGAGGCAAAAAAGGTATTATATATGTTGGAAATATGTATTCTGATGTATGTATTTTATACACTTTTTCTAAACTTCCCCAGTGGTTATCACTTATTACAGGTGGCATTCTTGCAGATGGTACAGCCTTATGGCCTGCAATACAAACTGTAGAGGATATGCTATCAGAATATGAACACGATAATGCACTAGGACTTGGCCAAGTATGGTTTGCTGAAGTACAAAATGATCCCATAGGTGCATCAGCCTCACTACTAGATTATGATGATGTAGTACCGTCAGCTCCACGCATAGATTATGAGGATATAGAATTATATCCAGTACGTTTTATATGTGTAGATCCAGCAGGTATGAATGCAGACTCGGATGCAAATACTATCGCTGTGCACTGTATTATGGAGCAAGGTAAAGCAGGAACTATATCTATTGACGATGGACGATACTCTCCAGGAAAAGTTATAGAACATACTTTATTAGCTGCACTAGAGTGGAAAGTAGGGATTATATTTATAGAGAATAATGCATATCAAGGATCTCTTGCTTTCTGGATGGAAGAAGCTATAGCTGAAAATAGGTTAAATATTAAAGTAATTGGATTACCAAGTGGATCAGCTTCTAAATATAGGAGAATTAAAGCATGGACTAAACAATTTGTAACAGGACAATGGATACTATTCTCACATAAAGTACACTCTAAAGTAACATATCAATTATATGGCTATAAGACTAATAAAAAGAATAATGTAGATGATATCTTGGACGTGTGTGCCCAAGGGATCCTTGCAATAAATAAGCATGGTAATGAAATTTATGCAGCTTCTAATCAAGTTAGAGTAGAGGATAGTGAAAGAGAATTACCACAGGTTATAAATAACTCACGAGTTGGTGCAGTCTTGGCTGCCCTGAGCCACGGAAGAT
>CALBTS010000015.1 GCA_937968035.1 uncultured Methanomethylovorans sp. | reverse complement strand
GATCGTATTCGGTGACTGGAGTTCAGACGTGTGCTCTTCCGATCTAGTCCGGCAAGTTGAGATAGTACTTTATCCCTAGTCTCGCCATTTTGAGGAAACGCGATTTTTCGGCTCATTGATCATTGTATTTTATATCTCATTTAATAAGCGATCCTAATTCAAAGTTACAATGTGGAATTCTTGAAGTCAATTAATTTGGATCGATGTCCAGACTTTATTAAATAGCTATAGATCAATTATATGTATCACAATATGTATCATATGCATAGTTGAGTCTGCGATTATGCATAGTACTGGTCTCTCGGATTAGAGGATTTATGTATTCATTTGTTTTTACTTTTGGAAGAGAATTCGCCATCATGGAGAGTGGCAATCATACATATGACCTGGAATTATGGGGTTCATTTCGTGCAGGTGATGAAAAAGCTCTTGAACGGTTATTTGGTTCCTATTACGCAGTTTTGCTTAACTATGGACATAAGTTTACATTAAACAGTTACTTAATTGAGGAGTCGGTTCAAGACCTGTTCGTCAGGCTCTGGAATAACAGAAGTAGTATTGGAAGCACAAACAATGTCAAGCACTACCTATTCAAAGCCTATCGACACATTTTGTTCAGGAAACTTCGGAAGCAGGCAGCGAATGTAATGGAGAAGCTTGATGATGAAAGATATGATTTCAGAATTGAACTTGCCCCTGACCAGGAGATGATAAAGGAAGAAAATGACGCTGAGTTACGACTGACAATAGAGAAGGGGCTTGCTGCATTAACCTCAAGACAACGTGAAGCGATTTATCTTCGGTTCTATGAAGATTTGTCTTATGAGGAGGTGTCTGAGATATTGAATCTTAATATAGGAGGCACATATAAGCTGATATACAGAGCACTGGACGGACTCAGAGATGTCCTGGGCTCTGCAGTGTTAGCTGTTTTACTAACAGGTCTCAGGTTGCATTCTATAATCTTAATCTGAGAACAGTCGAAAACATGCGAAATATTATCCTGTGCTTGGGATAAAAATCATGATTCATGTATAATCATTATATCTGGTATTGTTATGGAATTAGAAAAAGTATTCAGTAAAGATTACACAGGGTTCACTGCCAATGATTTCCTGGCTGAGGAGAGTTTTGTGATCTGGGCAAAACATCGGGGTGTGAACCATAATCTGGACCTTTACTGGGAAATGATCCAGGAGAAGTACCCTGAGCTTGACGGGGAGATTGAAAAAGCCATCAGGATGTCACAAATTCTTTCGGACTTCAAAAAATACGCTGGAGGCAAAGAGCAATCCGAGGCATGGAGATCTGTTAAAAAACGGATTGTCCTGTCCAGACCATTGAATGTATTGAGTCTAACGGGACAATTTGTCATAAAGCATAGAAATATTGCCGCGGTGATTATTTCCATTGTAATGATAGCCGGAGCCGCTCTGGGAGGTTATCTTGTAAGACCTCCCTCGAAGTCAACAGAATCGCTTACGACTGTTTACTCTCCTGCGGGACAGAGAACAGAAATTACACTGCCAGATAATTCTAAAGTACTATTGAATTCGAAGACAACTTTAAGATATGCGTCGGGATTCAATTCAGTCAACCGTGAGATATATCTTGACGGGGAAGCATTTTTTGATGTTACAAAAGGGCGTCTTCCATTCGAGGTCAGGACTGAGGCGATGAACATCAGGGTGCTGGGAACTGCTTTTAACGTAAAGTGTTATTCTGATGAATCTGTCTTTGAAGCCACCCTTGTGAGGGGTTCTATGATTGTGGAAAAGATTGATCCGGGGTCAGGGATTAATGAGGAGATCTTACTGAAGCCCAATCAGAAGATAGTATTTAAAACGGGCAAAGCAGCTTCAGCAACTGTCTACGAAGCAGAAACAAAGCCAGAGAAGTCACCTGCCAGCGTGGTTTCAGGGAAGAAAGAGTGGGAAGCCGGGAAGCTTAATCTGATTGAGTCTTATGATACAAAGAAGAGCACGGGCTGGATAGACGGATTACTGATTATCGAGGGAGAGACGCTTGAAAATCTTGCGAAGAAAATTGAGAGACGCTATGATGTCTCGATTGTATTTATGAGTGAAAAACTCAGGAAATTTAAATACACAGGGACACTCAGGGAGTACAGTCTTGAGCAGGTGCTGAAAGCCCTGGAGGCCACATCACCGATAAGTTACAGGGTTGAAAGGCAAATGGTCTACATAGGTGAGAATAAGGAAGAAATCAATAAATACATGAAGCTTATGAATTGAAAGATATGAAACCATGGAAGATTTGGCGGAATCTTCCATGGTCATAAACCCGATGTTACCTGGGTGTTATAAGTATAAACTTAAAACAATCAAAGTTATGGAAAAAACCCTAATTCTATGCAAATCTCCGGCTTGTAAACAAATTTTAAGAATTATGAGACTGACCCTAATCTTGTTTTTTATTGGACTGACTTCTCTGATTGCCTCGCCCGGGTTTTCTCAGGCGGGACGAGTAAACCTACAGATGGACGATGTAACGGTACGGGATGTTTTTCGTGAGATTGAAAAACAAAGCAGTTATAATTTTTTCTACAATGACCAATTCATTGATCTGAATAAAACTGTCTCTCTGAATAATTCCAATGTGCCAGTTAACGAGGTTCTGAACCAGTTATTGGAGGATACGGACCTGTCATACAAAATGCTTGAGAGCAATCTGATAGTGATAGTACCTCAACCTGATAAAAGGACTGTTACAGGCAAGGTCACAGATGTGAAGGGAATGCCTGTTCCGGGAGTGACGGTCTCTCCGAAGGGCACAAGTAGGGGAGTAGCTACAAAAGCCAACGGGGATTATAGTATCGAGCTGGACCCCGCCGAAACAGTCCTGGTATTCTCGTTTCTGGGGATGAAAACGGTAGAAGTTTCTCTTGGGGATAAGGTCATCGTAAACGTAGTCATGGAGGAGGATATTACACAGATTGAGGAAGTAGTTGTGACAGGTTATCAGACTATCTCAAGGGAGAGAGTGACAGGATCATATAATATTGTTGGAATGGAGCAGATTGATAAACCATCTACCAACATTGCGCAGAGGCTTATTGGCACAACCGCCGGTGTTCAGGCCAAACTCGATGTAGATGGGAACCCAACATTTGAGATAAGGGGACAAACATCTCTCAATGCAACTATGGAACCCCTGGTAGTAATTGACGGTTTTCCGACAGAAAAGGGGTTTAATTCCATAAATCCAAATGATGTTGAGAGCGTGACATTTCTGAAAGATGCTGCCGCCGCATCTATCTGGGGAGCAAAGGCTGCCAACGGTGTCATTGTTATTACTTCGAAAAAGGCGAAGAAAGACGTCCCGCTCAGGATTGAATTCAATGCTTTCTACAAGGTTGCGCCGAAGTTTGACCTTGACTATGTGAGACCAGTTGCCAGCTCCTCCGAGGTAATTGACTATGAGCTTACTTCATTCAAAAAGTGGGGTGCAAGAGCGTACATGGGGACCTTTGATGACGGATATTACCGGACATATACACCTACCCAGCAGATAATTTGGGATCACTATAACGGACTAATAACAGATCAGGAAAGAGATTCCGCTATTGACAGTTACCGTTCTCTTGACAATTCACAGCAGATTGGAGATTACCTTCTCGATAATCCCAGTACTCAGCAGTATAACCTTACACTATGGGAGGATCTGAGAGAATATCAAATTTCCTTTCTCTCATGCATGAACAGAATACCTCCAACTATTTAAACACCGGGTCAAAGAGGCAAATTATCAGCTACAGGAACAGCGCAACAATCACCAAATGGCTAAACCTTGATCTTGGTGCCACACTGGCATATACAATCAATAATAACAGCGGCGTTACTCTTTCTAATATTCAGAGCTGGGCTCCTCAAGTTATGCTTAAGGATGAGCAGGGCAACCTTACAAATATTCCTACCGGGTTTAATTATCTCCCGGCAATGAGTTCCCTGCCACTTGAGAGTTTCCCATATCCATTCTTTTACAATCCGGTAGAAGAAATTGAGAACAGATCACTGACAAATAAGTCCCTGGATACGAGGATTACTGCTGCGCTGACTTTCAGGCTTATCAAGGGACTCACCCTTGAGTCGCGCATGCAGTATGAGGATAATAATCTGTTCAATAGATCATTATACAATGAGAACACCTCCTTGGTACGCCAGACTGTAAATGTCGCCTCTACATGGGACAGGGCAACAAATGATGTGACATTAAACCTTCCCCTGGGAGGGATTCTTGATCAAAGCAGAACCCAGACCAAGGCATTGATTGTCAGAAATCAGCTTAATTATTCATATTCTGAAGGGAAACACGATTTTTATGCCCTGGCCGGAGTGGAGCTGTCAGACCGCGTTTATCAGTCGTTTTCCAATCCAAGGGCTTACGGCTACAGTGATGAAAAACTTACAGTTGGAACATTTCCCAACGGTCCCGGTGGGAGTAATGTAAAACTTATCTATAACTGGCTTGGTCGTTCACAAACCTTTTCGTACAACAACTCGTTCAGTTATAATACAAGACGTTTTTATGCTGCTTATGCAAACGCAACCTACTCGTATGACTCGAAGTATACTCTGACCGGTAGTATCAGATCTGATGCCTCAAATTTTATTACGGATGATCCTAAATACAGATACGCTCCATTTTGGTCTATTGGTGCCGGATGGAATATCTTCAGGGAGGATTTCATGCAGAATATAGAGTTTCT
>CALBTS010000014.1 GCA_937968035.1 uncultured Methanomethylovorans sp. | reverse complement strand
TTTTACTACTCTGTGGCCTATGCAAAGGCTTGCCTCTGGCAAGCCGACCTGGCAAGGAATGCTATAGGTGACTGAGTGGATAATGGAACAGTGTGATGTGATAAAATTACTAAAACTCAGATGGAGAAGACAAAAACAAGCCCTTAATCTATGTAGTTTTAGTATTTGCTATACCTTTAATTACCGTTGATCATTGTCTATTGGTGCCGGATAGCCCACTATCAACATACCTCTGTGTCGGTAAACTCATTTATAGCGGCAAACATATCCCCAATATTTAATGAACTGTAATAAATCAAGTACTGTGGACAGTTAAGCTTCTTATCTGAAATCTTGATGTTTTCAATTCATGTTCCAATTTCACGATACAATAATCAATTGAGGCAACTGATATTTTTGATTATACTTAGTGTCCTATGCAAGGACTTGCCTACAGGCAAGGACGACCCGACAAGGGATGGATAGGAATTTGAGCGGATGATGGGACAGTGTTATGTATTTAAATTATTAAAACTAAAAAGAAAAAGGTTCAAAAAAGCCAAGAATTGATGTAGTTTTAGTATATTATACCGTTTTTCGATAAACTAAACAATAATTGCTCTTTATTTGTGCAATCAAGGTAAGGATTAGTATCAAATTTTAGTAAACCACTATCAATTAAACATGAAATCGATAGTCAAATTCGTAAAGAACGAATGAATAAGAGTTGTTGAAGAGCCAATTTCTAGAAATCGACAACTATTTACCTGCTAACCTGGCACCAGAGCAACGATGAGGGGAAAAGCAGGAGTGTTTAGTAAGAAACAAGTTTCAGATTCCTGCATTTATCCATTTTTCTGACATCTGGATAATAATTTGCATTACCATGGTCGAATTTCAAAACATGTAGCCAATATCCACAAACAAAAGTCCAAGAGCTTCAAAAGGCTTATAGTTGCGCAATTCTCCAGATATGACCAGAGTTTCTGTAGTTTCGTAGAGAAGCAAGTACAGAGGCTACAAAAGCATTGAAAATAACTTTTATTATGCAAAAACCAGATCCTTGCATTTCCAGAACCTATAAATAATACTAAGCTAAATCATAATTAATATGTTCCGTAATTTCATTAATCGAACTCAAGAGCTTGAATATTTGAACAAGGAATACAGTTCAGGAAAATTCTCTTTCACGGTGATCTATGGTCGCCGGCGGGTTGGAAAGACAGAACTGATCCAGCAGTTCTTACAAGACAAGCCACATATCTATTTCCTGGCAGATATGAGGGGTACGCAGTCCAATGCTCTCAGGTTCAGGAAAAGAGCTTCAAGCCTGTTCGATAATGTTGAGCCTGCTGTTGACACTTTTGATGAGATGTTCGAATATATCCGAAAGCAGTGGAAAACTGAACAAAAGCTTGTCATAGTGATCGATGAGTTCTCTTATCTGGCACAGGTAGATGGATCCATACCATCGGTGTTCCAGCTCATAGTTGATGAAATTCTAAAAGCTGGGCCTTTCCACCTGATCCTCTGTGGTTCTTCTATTTCTATGATGGAAAAGACCACGCTAGCCCATTCCAGTCCTTTGTATGGCAGAAGAACAGGCCAGATGCAGGTCATGCCTCTGCTTTTACAGCATATGCAGGGTTTTTTCCCGGGCTTTCAAGCAGAAGAGCTTATGCGGGTATATGGAGCAACAGGTGGTATTCCATTTTATCTCAGGTTCTTTGACCCGGATAAAAGCTTTTACGAGAATGTGGAGCATTCAATATTCTCAAAAGAAGCTGTGCTCTATGCTGAAGGTGACTTCCTCCTTCGTGAGGAACTAAGGGAGCCTGCTACCTACATGAATATCCTGTATTCCATTTCCAAAGGTGCAACAAGGGCAGGAGAAATTGCTGCAGGAGCATTTTTGGAAACCAAGGACCTGTCTTATTATCTTGACACGCTCATGAAGCTTGGGTTTTTGAGGAAAGAACATCCGGTGGCAGAGAAGTTGTCTACCCGTAAGACCATTTATTCAATTGATGATCCTTTCTTACGCTTCTGGTTCCGGTATGTACTGGTCCACAGGGATTCCATTGAGGCAGGTGATGTATCATCTGTCATAGAAGATCTTGATAAGAGCTATGACCGCTACCTGGGAGAGACTTTTGAGCAGGTGGGGAAAGAAATGCTCATGTATCTCAACTTGCAGGATAAGCTTCCCTTCAGGCTCAGATCTATAGGCAGGCAGTGGGGTAAGATCCCTAATATGCCAAAAGGGAAGAACGACTATGAGATAGATATAGTTGTCCTTGATCAGGATTCAAAGAACATCCTTTTCTGCGAATGCAAATGGCAGAAGCAGAAAACAGATGCTGATGTTTACTTCAGCCTCAAGGAGAAAGTCAGCCATGTAAAATGGTTCCTGGAGAGGAACGAGCATTTTGCCCTTATCAGCAGGTCAGGTTTCACAAAAAGGATGCACGAGGTTGCTGAAAAAGAAAATGTTTTGCTGCTGACATTGGATGGTTATCTTTCATCCGGGGATAAATGAGGAATGAGTATTTCATCAAACCTTTGGTTATATGTCATTGGTGGAATAAAATTTCAGACCTTTATTGCCTCCTCTACTGGTCTTTAAAATGTTCTCTGATCTGTTTTTACAAACAACTGAACTATCAGACCTTAATATTGCACAACAAAGAACTGGTCCAATACAACCGTAAAAGGGGTGGGAAATTCGTGCAACAAACTTTAGTTTGCACTGACATTAGTGCTTTGTGACTAAAATCGGAGTTCTCCGGCTAAGCTAATTCAATATGCAGCTCAGGTCATCTTCAAAATACTTTATAGAAAGTCTGTGGTGAAGACTTCTGCCTTCAACCCGCCAAGCCTATCAACTTCATGTTTCATTGGCTCTATCCTTCTCTGTCGCGTTCCTGACGGTCGTTAAAGGTAGGTGCACGGTCAATGTTACAGGTCCATTTTTAAATCATCTTTTCTAGCTATGTGTTTCCCTTTGAATATTATAATTTTCATTATTTGCTATTTTTCTCGATTGAAATAATTGTTACAGTAAATATTAGATTCTTCCCTGCAAGCGGGGAGTTAAAGTCCAATATCACAGTAGAATCTGTAATATGGACAATTTTTGCAAATCCCATCATTGTTTCTACCTGTTTACCGATTTCAGGTACTATACTTGCATTTTCCAGATCAGAGCGAGGTACAGGGATAAGATATTCTTGATTGTATTCTCCGTAAGCTTCTTCAGGTGAAAGCTTCAAAGTTTTCTCCTCGCCTACGGTCATATTAAGTACCCCTTTATCAAAACCGCTGATCATTTGTCCAGCCCCGACAACAAATGACAGGGATTCATAAGTTCTTGTGGAGTCTGCATTGTATAGCCCTGCTTCCTTTGCGATATCAGGCAATGATGTATCAAAAACGGTGCCATTTTCATATCTCCCTATATAGTTTACTGTAACAGTATCGCCTTTTTCCACTAGCTCAGAAAGATTATTGTAAGTATAACTACTTCCAACAATCCCATTTTGGTCGTCTGCTGCTGTAAGTTCATCATCTGTTAACAGCATTGGCAATATACCAAAACCCATAACTCCTAAGATAATTAATAGGGGAATAAGCACTGACATTCTATTTTTTTGAGATTTTTTAGAAATATCCTCATTTTTGGGCATATAAGTGGATTCATAACTAACTTTCTTATTTTCTTGAGTGTAAAAATTTTCTTCCGCACTTTTTCTTTCAACTTCTTCTTTTGTTATATTCGTCTCCGATTTATTTATGTCATTAATGGTCGTATCTTGTATTACAGAATTCTCGATGACCACATCTATGTCACATGTCCCGTTAGTGTCACATCGATCAAGAAGATTGCAATGCTGCACAACCGAATCTTTTATGTGAACATTTATGACATTATTCTTGCCAGTAATGTTAGATTCCACCGACTGTTTCAAATCACGACCCATCTCAGCCAAGAGTCCTGTTAGTGCCTCTGCACTTCTAGTTGAAGCGAATAGTTCCAATACTTGTTGTTCAGCAAGAATAGCTACTTTAATTACAATGTCATATTCTTTTACTTTGGTTTTGCCATAGTACCATACTTCGTAGTTTTTCTCGTCACGGCTATGAAGAGTGCTTATGTGCTTTACATCGCGTCTCTCAATAACCTCACGCAAAAGATTGTATAACTTTTTAACATCAAACCCACTTTGGACGTGATAAACACGACTATCTTTGCAGGGGAGCTTTTCGATAAATTCCTTTAACCTTCCGATGTTAATGTTCTGCTCAGTTTCCAATATAGGGCAGACAATACTGATTTCTTTTGGTTTCATGAACATAGAGTTCATGTTGCCTTCGTGATCTGCATATGTAACCTGGCATTTGATATCAGTTGCCTTGGAACACGTAAGTGGTTCAAAATAGATCGTAATGGACTTACTTTTTCCACCGTATATATTCCCTAAGATGAACTTATTGTTCTTAACAGTACAATTATCATATTTAGATATATACAGTATGTTATCATCAAAAATGAAATCAAGGGTTATATCATTTATAACATATGGATTCCTATTGGTCACTGATATCTTGAATCGAATGTAACCTTGATAGAACTCGTTTTCTCTTTCAATGCAAATTGGTGAATGGGATACTTCTTTTATAGATTCGAATTTTTCCTTGATTTCCAGCAACTCTACTCGAATATGCCTATACTTATGTTCTCTCCACCACATTTGATCATTGGGAGAGATATGATATGAAAGGGGGGTCTTTGTGTGCTCAAGAGTTCGAATACCAAGACCTTCGATATTTACTACGATTGCTGCTTTAGATCGGAAGAGCGTCGTGTAGGGAAAGAGTGTAGATATCGTTGGTCGC
>CALBTS010000013.1 GCA_937968035.1 uncultured Methanomethylovorans sp. | reverse complement strand
CGCTATAGGTCCAAAAAGTGGACAAAAAATTGGATGGAATTTAGACGCCCTAGATGATATGTCATGGACGAATTCAGACATTTCTAAATCATCCAGAATTCCTTGAGTTTTGAACCCTTGATATCGAATTGCAATTACAGGAACCCCTGCGGTGGCAGCTAAAATACAGGAATGTAACCGGGTTCCGATCAAAAATTCACATTGCTTATAAAGCCCGGCCATTTGCGATGGTGAAAAATCTCTTTTGATCATAATGCTTTGTATCTGAGTTTCTTCTAATGAAGTTTTAATTTGATTTAGTAAATCAAGGTCACTAACCCCGTGGTGCCTAACGCTAACTTGTGGAATGAGAACCGGTGTCAGTTGGTATTTTATACTCGATGATCCAGTTTTTAGAGCTTGGCTTTAAGAAATGCCGGCTACCGTTTTAAGCCAGGACAGTCTGAGCCGTTTGATCAAAGTCTTCCAGGACGTGAGCCTTAAAAATAGGGCATCTCATAAGAGGCTTATTCTACGGGGTGTCCTGGCTTAAAACGGTAGCCGAAATGCCCAAATAACAGGCATTTCGGTAGATATCATGAAGCCGTCATATAAATCACTAAACCCTCAAAAGCATTGATAAATGGGCTTATTAAAAATGCAACACAAAAAAACTGGATCATCGAGTTATAGATACTATCTTAATCGCTTCAATTTAACTTTTTTTCCAAGTTATAATATTTTTATTTATGACGCCCAATAAAATAAACATGATAAAAAGAGGTAACACGATTTTTAGAACTCTATCCTCAACCAAGGAAATACATACAGGAGGAACAATAAAAACGAAAGCATTGCCAAGAAATATTTCAATACGTTTCAAAAAAAAATCAGAATATCCTAAAAAATGAGCAAGAAAGAAAAAGAATGAAACCTCACCGATAACAACACCAACAAGAATTCCAACGGACTTTGGCAAAATTATGGACGAAACGATTACCGATAATACTGATATCAACATAGAAGAAATGTTCGTAATGCAATAAGCCAAATCCATTTTATTAAGCATTATTATCGTTTCGGCTACACTGGTTAATGAAGATAATAGAATTGCAATGCCAACAAGTTGAATGACACTATTTAGCCCAATTGAAGCTTCTCCATAAAAAATATTGATCACAAAAGTAGGATAAAAAATAAAAAGGGCTCCTCCAAAAATTCCGATCACAATGTTTAAACGATCTACCATCAAGGCATTTGAAGGTTCTTTCAAGTCAGAAAAAAAGGCCTGAATAATAATCCTTCGGACCCCCTTGTAGATAATAAAAAGCTTAATTCCAAGATAAGCCTCACCCACCTCGTTAAGTTCATAGAAGTGATTCGAAATTAAAATCAACCCGCTCCCCATGATAGTCAAGGATACAGACCCAATACCTAACTTGAAACTGTCAAAATAATATTTTAAGCTTTGTAATTTTGGGAAAAACCAGTATCGAGTATTGAGTTTTAACGAACTCAAATAGCCTGCCATAAAAATACCTGAAATCATTCCTACAGCATAAAAACTTACTATCTGCTGCGAATGTACCATTGAACAAATAATGAGTGTTGTAGATGGAATTAACACACGGAACAAGGATATGCCCGACGCATATTCTGAAAAACCGCAACCATACAAAGCATAGTCACCATTTAAAGCAATAATTGGAGAAATAAAAAATAAAAGGTAGGCTATATCTCCTGTAAACCAATACAAACATCCTGCAGGAAACAATATAACCGACATTGTGACTCTGGCTTTTTGACCTTGCTCAAAATATAATGACCAATTTTTGTTAATTAGAATATCCCTATTCGTTGCTAATTGAAGCCCAAAAGAAACAATAGAAATTATCAATAATGCTGAAGACTCAATGGTGCCAATTCGTCCTATTGTAGATGCATCAAAAATTCGTGTCGCAAATCCGATGGCAGCTAACGCAATCAATTGTGAACATCCTGTTAAAAGTGCTACAATACTTAATCTTTTAAACATAGTATCCTTGTTTCAGTTTCGGCAGTTACATTCCCACTCAATAGACAGTATATCGCAAAACGGTTCTACTATTCGGTCGGGGTCGGGCCACACCAATAAACTGATTTCATTACAATTAAACTCAAAATCAGACCCAAAGCCAACCGTAAACCAACATTTTCAACCCCGAAAATAACAGTTTAAGGTTTTTCATCCCAATCAATCAGGTTCCAATCATTTCTCACATTACAGTAATATTCAACCTGTTGCTCCCGGAGTTCAAAGGTCCCTTCACTTTAAAATTCCGGGTAGAGTAGAGCACTGATTCGGCGGGTTTTTTCAGCCCTTTTTATATTCGAGACGCCTTGCCGCACGCGGCTACTACGTGTTCCAAAGGCCTTGCATCCTCAGTGCTCCCTCATCAAACCGTGCATACGGTTTTCCCGTACACGGCTTTCCGATGTTCTTCATCGTAAGGCTTGCGCTCTTTGACTGCTTGGCTTGGCCTTACAATAGAGCTTCCTCTGAAGCGTCCTGATCCTATCCGGAGTTAGTAGCATATTGCAATCTCCTGATCCTCCGCTCGTTAGTTACGTGAACAAAGTAGGGTCCCTTTCCTTGGCCGGGGTTATGTTGTCCCTCAGCCTCAATCGGTACTATGAACCCCTCCGACTCCCAATACAGCCCCATGGAATTTCGGATATCCTTATATCCATCAGTTATGTACACATTCAAATAGTGTAACGCTGTTCCTCCGAATCAGTGACAAAAAACTG
>CALBTS010000012.1 GCA_937968035.1 uncultured Methanomethylovorans sp. | reverse complement strand
CCACAAGCAGCTCTCAGAGCCTTCTTTTATTCAATCAAATTATGGGACAGCAGTGCACTTGAATAGTATCTTCGATTTGTACATTTAAACCGTGATATTGCTTTTTAACCTCGGCAGGCTTTAATCGCGAAGAGGAAACTAAATTGCGTGTAACATTGAATTCAACCTGTCTATTGGCATCCCCAAGGGCACAGGGAACTATTTCTATGTTTTGCTGCGCATGGTAACATTCACGAAGATATTTTATGAGTGATGGGATAGGTTCAAAAGCATAAATTTTAGGTTTCTTGTATAGCGACAAGAAAAGATCAATAGTGCTCCCCTGGTTTGCCCCACCATCAACTATCATCGGCGAATCATCAACAACAAGATTCCTGATGTCTATGAACGCATCTCGCTGTGCCATTCGTCCAAACGTATTCATCAACAGCAGGTCTCCTTTTGACATCTATCCGACTAATTGCGTTGTGGTTGATATGCAGGACTAATGGTTCATGACATCTTATACTGCTTGCTTAGGCCCCGCTTACCATCATCTTAACAACATCATGCATATGGTACTTTGAAGCCCACCGCAGATTTTTCTCCGCCTTGGCAGGATTGCCGCAACTCACCACAATCTCCGATGGACGCAGCAGCAATGGGTCGCTGACCAAGTGCCTCTGCCAGTCCAGATTAAACACAGCAAAAGCTGCAGCGACAAAATTTTCCAAGGTGTTGGTCTCGCCCGTAGCTATCACATAGTCATCCGGCTCTGCTTGTTGCAGCATCAACCACATCGCCTCGACATATTCTGGTGCCCAGCCCCAATCGCGGCTAATGGATATATTACCAAGATGCAATTTCTCGTCGCTGCCTGCAGCGATACGTTTAGCAGCCTTAATGATCTTCTGTGTAACAAAACGTTCCGGACGCAGGGGTGATTCATGGTTGAAGAGGATGCCGGTACAGGCAAAAAGATTATAGGCCTCGCGGTAGTTGGCTACTTCCCAGAAGGCAGTGGCCTTGGCAACGGCATAGGGACTACGGGGACGAAAGGGAGTTGACTCATCGGCAGGTTGACCATCGGTATTACCGAAGCATTCACTGGATCCAGCATTATAGAGCCTAACAGGTACTCCTAAAAAACGAATAACCTCAAGCAGGTTGAGGGTACCAATACTGATACTTTCAAGTGTCTCAACCGGTTGGTCAAAAGAAAGACCTACAGAACTCTGGCCCGCCAGATTGTAAACTTCATCAGGTTGCACCTTGGCAAGCACCTGAAGAACACTGCGAAAATCATTAAGCGCCATAGAGTGGCATGTGACCAGCTCCCTGATACCCAGCATGATAAGATTCGGGAAGGTGGTTACCTGAGCGTCACGGGCGGTGCCATGCACCTGATAGCCCTTTTGCACCAGCAGCTGTGCCAGATAGCTGCCATCCT
>CALBTS010000011.1 GCA_937968035.1 uncultured Methanomethylovorans sp. | reverse complement strand
CTTTTCCTATCCATAGTCTGCCGTAATCATCTACTGTTGAGGATTTGAAGGGGATTATGTTATCGGGGAGTGGGGACATTATCCTCTCCTCTCCTTTATCTGTCTATCAATTTCACCAAGTGTTGCTGTTTTTAACATGCTTGGTTCAGTGTTGTTTTTTACATATTCTCTTTCTTCGATGAGCTGATTTATACTGCATCTGTCAAGTGCTCTTTTGATATCTAACATATCATATGCAATTTCATTGTAGTTTGTCATTACTGTATCTCCATTCATTTTCAAAAAGTGGGCTTTTAGTTGCCCTTACCATTCGGTTTCGTATCTCATATCTGCTTTTCTGACAGCATCGAGGAAGCGATCTTCATCCGTTATATATGCATCTGGATTCTTGCAGTTTGATGATCCGCAAACATGGCATTTTACGTGTTCGTTGTTAGTCGGTACTTGAATAACGGATTCACAGCACTTGCATTCTTTTGAGATATATTTTAGTGTCATTTCTATTCACCTATTTTTGCTTATTACAATTAACACAATGTGCCGAAAGTATATAAATGTTATGGCACACTTCTTACTTACCCTGCAACTTCCTCAACTTCTCTCTCAACTCAACATCATCCGAATCCATGGCCCCATTAATAAATCAAATGCAAGCTGCTTAACTTCTTCAACTTGTAATGATGTTTCAGTATCAAGTGCCATTCCACGTTTCAATCCTTGTTTTAGTGGATCTTGCTTTCGAATATAATAGGAATACTACATTATGCACAGTACAGTATTAAAAAAATAAACCTGTTATCCTCTCACGCCCGGATGCATCCACATAGAATCAACATTGTTCCGTATGGCCTGCTCCGTGTCCTCGGATCCCATCAGATTGTTCCAGTTGACTTGAGAGGCACGTTCTGTGCCAACCTGTACATAATATACCCTATCCGTATTGACGTTGCCCCGCTGGTCCATCATGTCAGTATATCCGGTGATGAACACATAGTCCACATCTGCCTGATGTTTGGAAACCACTTCAAGCATTTCCATAGTATTGTAGTTCATGACTTTCCTGAAACTCTTTGCATTAAGCGGGTCGTGGTAAACCATATCAATAGATAGTGTTCTGGTTTCATCATTGTATCCGACTGTGTATGAATCCAAGTTTGCATCCCAAGTTCCCTCTTTCTTGATCTCGCTCTTAATGACGTCCTGCACAGTCGGCTCTTCCTCCACAACCACCGGAACTTCTGCACTTGCGTGTTCAACATCATTAGTATTGCCTGTCAGTCCGAGGACAATGGAAAATACAAATATTAGTATAATTCCATATATGATAGTTTTCGCTTTCATGGTAGCCTCCATTTCACTCTACAAAAATCCTTCTCCTTATTCTGTTGCTCTTATTATCATATTCGGGCTGCACCACATCAAAGTACAACCACATGCCCTTTTCCACAACCAGCGAACGGCTGTAATGATGGGCTTCGGCTTCAAGCTCTATCTTATGTAGTAGCTCCACTGGTACGGTTGTGGACATGGTCGGTTTTATTCGGGCCATGTGTCACACCTCCACGTATTACATTATGCAAGTTCCGATATATAAACCTATAGGAATGTAGTTCTATGCCATACGAAAAGTTATAGCATAACCTATATATACAGTGTCTTACATAGTAGGATGTACAGCATGACAGGAAAAACAATATCATCGTGGTGTCCAATCGAGACAATAGAAAAGTTGGATAGATATGCCGATAAAATTGGAATGTCTCGGTCGGATACTATAAGGGTATTGTTGGAAAGACAACTGAAGAAGGTGAAATTGGATGATGTACAAAGGCAAGATCATAAGAAGTCCTGAGAACATGGTAAGGCCGTGTACATGCGGCGAGTGTTCTGAATGTCTCAGAATCATGAAGCAGGAAGAACAGGAGATGAGGATCAACTACGAACGCGGGCTGACTGACTGGAGGAATTTTTGATGAGGCAGATTGAAAAATCCATGTTGAATCAGTTGATTGAAAAATATGACCTCATGTATGATGACTGGGG
>CALBTS010000010.1 GCA_937968035.1 uncultured Methanomethylovorans sp. | reverse complement strand
TTGAAAAGGCAATATTTGTCAAGAAATATCGCTAAGCTCTACGGAAGCCTCAGGATGTATTTGATCACTGAAAACTGCAAATCTGATCACTGAAAACTGCAAATGGCATTTTTGGGGCTGATTCTGATCACCGTTTCTGCAAATTTGATCACCGTTTTTGCAAATGATTCTGATCACCATTTCTGCAAATCTGATCACCGTTTTTGCAAATCGATCACTTCCGCTCCTGTTATCCTCATTGAATTGATTAGAATCCAGGTAAAGAAAAACGTGGGAAACACCGGGCGGCGTTCCCACGTATCGTAGGGCATTCTATGTAGGGTCTACTACTTTCTCTTTTTATTAGTCATTCGGGATACACCATGTTTAAATGAATTCTTCAGACTATTCTGGGCAATCCGCTTCTTAAGCTCATTAATCTCGTTAACAAAATCGATATGATGCGTTGAAGGAAATTGGTACGAGAATATTGTCGACCCGTTGGTATGAGTCAGCGCAAAATCACCTAGACGTATGATATCCATTCCAATCAATAAGTCATGCTGGATACCTGAGCTTTCAGTTACCAAGACATCTTGTACTCGTACGTGGTTGGGCAAATAGATATCTATAACGTATTTATTACATTCAAATGATCCATTTACTCCCGTCACTTGGGTTCTACCTATGGGAATTAAACCTATTTCATCAGCTAGTTTTTTCGAGATCACTGAACCGGTAGCCCCCGTATCCCATAGTGCTGACTTGTCGGCAACTGGTTTCACATTGTTTACATTCATTTTTTCAGAGAAACCTACGCCAACATTACATACAAGAAAGGAAGCCAAGCCATTGAATTTAACAGAAAATGCTTGAGGCAATATAGGTTGTGGCACTTATGCAACCCTCCAATTATACAATACAACGTTGTAATAGTCCTGATTATCAGTACAGAGTTCAACAAAGAATGTTCCGGGATTGTGCTCTTTTACGGTTTCAGCAAGTGCTTCTGATATTGAGTTATAGAAGCCTAAGACTGCTTCACCAATTATTACAACATATTTTCCGGGATGCTGTTGTACAAACTCCGGTAAATGGTCTTTGAAAAACCTGTATTCTGTTTCCAAATCATACGTTGCTTTCATGATTGACTCCTTATGCTGACATAATAATCATACACTCATAACAAGTCAAGACATTTTACATCACACTATAATACAATACGTTATACACTCTTGACAATGCAGGTTTCTCTCTTGGGCATCATTTGGCAAGGGCAAGCAGCTTGTAGAATGGATCAGTGGCAGTATAGACCTGGCTGATCCCGATTAAGATGGTTACCAGATTCCCCTCGATCTTGGCATCGGCTATATATAGGAAAGCATCACACTGGTTGGTTAGGATGATGTGCGGAAGCTCCTGATACTCTTTATCAAGCACGTGGGTAATAATCTTATCCTCAGCAAGCTTAGCCGGGCTTGCTTGGCTGTTATCGCCTATCCCCTTGTCCTGATCCTGGATCTCGTATTGCAGCTTGGTAAGAGATAAGAGGCCATTTTGCAGGTGTTCTGTGCCAATGGCTTCATTGGCTATCTTGCTCCCGGTAACCACTCCATCCAGGATGTGATTACCATAGATACAGTTGTTTTGCAGTCCTCTGGCATCAAGTTTGCCGATGGTGCAGGTCTTACCACTGAATTGGCCTTGGGTGTTGCCGATGTTATCCCAGATCTCATAGAAGCCGCAATCGGCTTCATCTTCTATGGCTATCTCATAATAGCCGGAGTTGGGAGTGGTCTCGATGAGTTTCTTGCCTTCTGCCCAAGCTTGTCCGGGTCTGAGAAGCCGGATATCGACTCCTGATTGAGGCTTGCGTTCTGTGCCTTCCATTATATAGTAGCCGATGGCGAACTTGTACATGTATGCTCCTGTTGTGGTTACTTATAGTTAAGTTGTATGCTTAGGTTTGATCGATTACCGTCTCGTCAAAGTCGGTGATAATGATGATGCCGAAGTCGATGTAACCGGGAG
>CALBTS010000009.1 GCA_937968035.1 uncultured Methanomethylovorans sp. | reverse complement strand
GGAAGGTTACTAACCTCGAATGTCGCCCCGGATGAGCAAATAACAGAGGGACCGGAGACAGATGGACTTTGTTCGGTGGTAGTGGTAATTGCTCCTGTACCACATGGGTCAAGCCAATTTCTCAGGCGAGTTGCATCTGTTCCGCCTCCATCCCATGACTGATGAAAACAACCGTATTCAGCACGTGGCTGAACACAATAACCTAAAGAAGGATTATAATTTTGATTGCCATGAAGCTGACCTGTAATCCTACCATTTTGATCCAATATGGGAGATCCAGATGATCCATGCTCAACAACACCATCCTCATAATATACAAGCCAATGATTATTGATGCCTCCCCAAGAAGACACTTGAAACTGGTCTTCTTCAAAAGAAATTTTCATTACATCACCTGAAGGATGATGAATCCCTGTTCCGAAGGTAGGAATACTACCACTTCTGTCCCATCCCAGCCAGGTGAACCTTATATCACCCAAGGGCGTTATATCCATTTCCATTAGTGCAAAGTCTGTAATATTCCATGCCGATCTGAACTCTGCCCCATTGTATGTAATTCCTGTTGTTGCTGTGTTTCCGCCGCATGAACTCATTTTATACTGGAACTTGAACATCCAGTTCTCAGCGTTGTTTATTTCATAGGCTTCTAATATTCCATCACCTTCATCAACATCAAGGTTTATTTCCGGATCTCCAATATCAATACAATGAAATGCAGACAGGAAATAGGGTTCGAAATTTTGATCTGCTGTCATCAATAAAGAGCCACTACACCATTCTTCTCCATTAGAGAGAAGGACCAAAGCAACAGCATTCGATTCCTTATTCCAGACCGGGAAGCAGTTAATGTCATTATTGCATGTATCAGACTCACCTAAATTACTATAAGCCATAGAAGAGAATAGATTTTTGTATCCATGCACAACCTTTCTTATGGTCAACTGCGTTAGTCCTATTTTGTCTGTCGGCTCAAACAGGTAAATGGTAGCCAGTTCTCCCTGAATAAGATCGGTCAGGAAATAGCCGCTTTTTGTATTTTGCCTGGCAGAAACAGGTCCGTAAAGCATTGTCCCGTCAGCATTGATGATATATAATTCAGTTCCATCAGGCATGTAAAACTTATCAAATACAAAATTGATAGAATAAGCGCCCACTGACCTAAATTCCATTGTCCACAGGCGGCCTCCTTCAATATTAGTCCATTCCCCGTCAGAAAGAGTTATATCGGCGTCAAATCCTTTACCAAAACGAAAGGGAACATCCAATTCTAAATTCATGTTGTCCTCATCTATCAGTTTCTTAAAATCAAATGAAGGAAATTCCCTTGACTTGCTTGCCCTGGGATGGCTTTGGATATACTTGACCTGATTATAACCGTCCCCATCCGGGAAAAATCTGGTTTCTACCTGGCTATATGCTATTTGCAAAATATGTATAAGTGTGAGAAAAAAGATAGTTCTTTTCATCCCTACTTTACTCTAAAATTGATTCTATATCTAAATTTATTAATAATGTATTCTTTATTATTAACTTTATAATGAAAATCTAATTCGATGCTAGTAAAATAGTCCCCCTTGTCTAATAAACTTTTACTCTCACTCATACATAGGGGGTAATCAGGTGTAGAATATTCAGTTAATACCCAAGGGCAATTTAAATTTTTAATAGAGGATTGTAATAAATCAATTTCCTTAGGCAGTCCGCTGAAATTGCACCATACTCCAGTCCAGGGTTTGCCCATATCTTTATTGTCCGTGTATCTATATACCCTATAGAATTCATAATTAATAAATTCTGTGTTAACAGATATCGTATTTTGCAAATTATTTTTAAACGAAAAACTTAAGATAAAATTCTCTTTCTCGTTGAAAATCGTAGATGGGATTCCTTGTTCATTCAACAAGCAGAATTTAAATTCAATGCCCTCCGTTTCGTTTTGAATTACAGGGTTTTTACTGTCTGGTGTTAACTCCAGTAATACTTTATCTCCTTGTTGCCCTCTTTCACATCCTATCCCCATTAAAAATAGAAGCAGGATGACAATCGTGGTTTGTAAACTGCCTTTTTTCATGCCCTTTATATTTTTCAGTTAACATATCCTGAGTTCCATCGTTTTGCTAAATACCTGGGAAAGCAATACAAAGTATTTCATTGACCATCACCTCGTAAGTTACATCAAACAAATGAAAATACCAAAATTTTTTAGCTAATCTCCTGTATATGGTCAGGCCCTATGGTATGTGGGGATAAAAGTCATTACCTGCTTCATGTTATTAGTAGGCATACTGACAGAACATATAATCTCCAATGGTGAACCTGTCGTCAAGGAGAAGCTCATTGCCTACAAGGAGAGCCTGAAGCAGAAGATCGTCAAGGCCAACGAGGAGCTGGGTG
>CALBTS010000008.1 GCA_937968035.1 uncultured Methanomethylovorans sp. | reverse complement strand
GCGACCAATACCTGAAGCCACTCAATGCCATAAGAATGGCAACAAGCAAACTAATACCCTGTGCGATAATTTCATTCAGGGAAAGTGCATAAAAATTGAGATGCCTCTGCAACAAAGCGTTATGCTGAATAGTCAAACCAGACAGAATGAAGGTAAGGGACAACACAGTAATTACAGGTGCAAGCTCAGGCTTTTTGTAAAATATGGCAATTAATGGCCCTGATAAGAAGAGAATTATCCCCAACGCGGCACTTAGTATCAGGTTGATCCAGAATAAGGTACTAATCTGTTTCTCTGTAATGCTTTCATTTTGGATTGTGGCTGTCGCCAAACCCGCATCTTTGAAAAGAACCAAAAAATTAATGAATACTGTTGCCATGCCAATTATCCCGTAGTCATGAGGTGTCAATAGTCTGGCAAGAACAATAGCATTCACAAGACTCAATCCAAAACCAACACCTTGTGAAAAATATAGTGAAAGACTACCCCTAATAATTGATTCCTTTCTTACTGTGGCATCATTTTGCTCATTAAAGATGAGCGAGGGTTCTAAACGCAATTTACTAAGCCACATATATGAGGAATTGAAAAAAGAAAACTGTCACAATTATGGGGTTTGATTTTTTATTGATTAGTACTTACCGGAGACCAAAATCGTAATGTATGGTCTCGGATAACAGGTTAATGATTAGACTCTATTAAACAACCCTAAAAGCGTTCTCGGACCTCTTTTTCTCTTTCCAGTATAACCATATTTTTCCCCATAACCATATTGATTACCTTTAGAACTAATGTCATTCAGGACTAAACTAATACTTTTTATTCCACTTGTTCTCATATCCCGGATGGTTCTTGTTAAAACGTCGCGTGGAGTCTTATTCAATCTGATTACAAGTAAACACGCATCTGACAGATTAGCCAAATGATATGTGTCTGAGACCATCCCGATTGGGGAGGTATCAATTATTATAAAATCAAACCTGGCTTTTAACAACTTAAACAGCTCTTCGGTCTTTTTCAAGGCAATTAGCTCGGAGGGATTTGGCGGAATCGGACCTGCTGTTATAACACTAAGATTATCATATTGGGTTTGCTGAATGATATTTTCAAATGAATCCTTGCCTATGAGCCATGTTGAGACTCCCCTGTCATTTTTAAGATTAAACTCGTCAAAAATTTTGGGCTTTCGCAGGTCGAAACCAACGATTACTGCCCTTTTCCCAAGAAGACTATATATTGAAGCAAGGTTAATAGCGTTGAATGTTTTTCCATCTCCCGGCATGGAGGATGTGACTAAAATAACCGGATTACTGGAGTCTCTAGTAAGAAATTGTATTCTTGACCTGAGAAGACGAAAAGATTCAGCAATGCTCGAACCAGAATCTTCAAGAACTATTGTATTCTTTTTGCTGCTTTCATGAGGTATCTGACCTACAATTGATGCATCAGGCAGCCTAATAACATCCTCATATTTAATTGAATTACCAAATAATACCGAGAGGAAGATTATTAGCCCGGGTAAGGCTATGGAACCAAACAAACTTACAAAATAAACCTTGGTACGGCTTGGGGCAATGACAGTGCTGAACCGGTCGTCAGCCCTATCAATTAACTCACTGTTGGCTCTGTTGGATGCCTTCTGCATCTGCTGCTCCGCTCTGGTTTCCAACAGAAAAGTATACAACTCATCGTTAAGCTTAAATGTCCTTTCAATGCCTAACAGCTGTCTTTCTGTTACCGGAAGCGCAGAGGCCTGGGCATTGGCACGGTTAATCTGCTGTTGATTTTCTGATCTGGCCAGGCTATTAGCCCTTCTTAATCCATTTAGAGTCTCCTTAAGAGCGCTCTTTGTGGACCGAACCCTTTGCTCCAGATTTCTTTGTAACGGATTCATCTCTCCCGCTCCAGTCGTAGATAGTTGACCCTGAAGGGCAGCCAACTCATCCACCAGCCTTGTCAGTCCAGGATCTGTTATTCCCATGGTTATTGGTACAATGGGCAATTCTCCAGCTTCGTCTTTATTTAAATACTCAGCCAGATAATCATAGTAGTTGGCCTCCAGGTTTAACCTTGCTCTTTCTGATTCTAAAATAGTAACTTGTCCAATTATGGATTGCCCTTGAGCAGAAACGTCCATTACCCTGTGAGCAGATCTGAATTGCTGTAGCCTGTTTTCCGTGAACGATAACGAATCAGAGATACCTGTAAGTTGTTCATCTATGAACCTAATTCTTCTATCGGCTTCAAGATTCTTTTTTTCCAATGAAATGTCCTGAAAATTTTCGATATGCTTATTAATGAAGTCTGCATCCTTGGTTGGATTTGTGCCTGATTTACTTACTCTTAAAATCGACCCCCCGCGTGCAATTAACTCTACCTTCAGGCGGTTTGAATAATGATTCACCATACTGGCACGATTGTTCAATACAAAATAAAGAGGCTGCGAACGATGCGACTCGAACCATTCTGAATCTCTGCAATCAACACGGAACCTGAATCGGGAAAACTCAATTGGATTACCGAAAGCAGCAACCAAGTCCAATGGATGATACTTCGACATTGATCTTATCCCAAAGGTACTGCTGTCAATATAATTGATCTCGAATTCAATACCCTTCGGCAATTGTGCTTCTGATTCACCTGTGATAATTAAGGGCATTTCAGGATATATAGAGAGATTATTCCTGAATGTCTTAAAATAGAAATCCACATCAAATGGTAACTCTTCAAGGGTCTGTTCAACCAAATCCCTAGACTTTATTATCATCATTTGATTCTCCAGATTCTGCATCCCACCAGGCAGGCCCAATCCCTGTAGTAATTCTGAATTGTCAACCAGAGGTCTGTCTTCCGTTTCGTTAATCAGAATAGTGGCTGATGTATTAAAGACTGGTAAAGTATGGCTCAATAAAAATCTCGCGAAGAACAATCCAAGGATAATACAGATAACAAACCAGTACCAGTTTCTTCCGAGGATTTTAAGAATTGAAAGTGGATCGAAACCGTTACTTATTATAGGTTTTATATTCTCATCACTCATAAATAATGTGTCCTTATTTTCCATTGTCTAAAGATCGGAAGAGCACACGTCTGAACTCCAGTCACCGAATACGATCTC
>CALBTS010000007.1 GCA_937968035.1 uncultured Methanomethylovorans sp. | reverse complement strand
AAATCACCTCATTGCCATATGCAACACCCACACTGTTTTCGGCGTATGCCCTGGCATAATATTCTGTATTCGGATCCAGGCCGTCAATGATGCAGGAAAATTCTCCCGATCCGGTGCCAGATGCTTTGAAATTATCTTCAAGGGCAGGCATGGCCGCGGTACCCCAGCATACGCCACGTGCCGTAACCTCTGCGCCACCGTCTTCAGTGACATTGCCACCAACAGTGGCTGAAATGGTTGTGATTTCGATTGCCTCATCCGTGGTTAGGACCGGCAGAGTGGGGTCTTCCACACATCCGCTCATGAGCAGCGTACCCGTTAAAATAGATGCAAAAAGGAATAATCCCGGTAGTTTCCTGTAACCTGTCATAATATCTTTTTAATTAGAATTAATAGTTGAACGTAATTTTGCCTTAATAAGTATATGAAAGACTCTTAGTTTACGAAGACAGTTTTAGAAACTAGTGGGTAGTTGTATCATGCTTACCAAAAAGAGTATTTTGACCAAAATGACTTGTATCCCCCAATAAACATCAATGAATTACGTTCAAATTAGCATCACTAACTAAATCTTATTATTAATGATAGATTTTGTAAAGGTTCGCAAGGCATTGTTCACGGAGAAAACTGAAAGTACAGTAGTACAGCTATTTAGATACACTTTTGTTGGAGGGCTAGCATTTATTGTTGACTTTGGTACATTATTTATACTGACAGAGTATCTGAATTTATTTTACCTTATCTCAGCCGGCATAGCGTTCATTCTTGGCCTTATTACAAATTATGCATTAAGTGTTAACTGGGTTTTCAGCAACAGAACGCTGGACAGTAAAGGCATGGAATTTTTCCTGTTTACCGTAATAGGCCTTATAGGGCTAGGGCTTAACGAGTTATTGCTATGGACTCTAACGGATTTACTTTCCATCTACTATCTTTTTTCTAAGATTATTACAGCGATAATCATTTATTTATGGAATTTTTTTGCCAGAAAGTATTTGTTATTCAATAAGAAATAATATACAATATGCCTAAAACAGCCATTATCATCGGGGCCGGCCCAGCTGGCTTAACTGCAGCCTATGAACTTATTCAAAGGACAGACATAAAACCAATAATTCTTGAACAAACATCTGATATTGGAGGTATATCCAAAACGGTAAATTACAAAGGAAACCGCATGGATATAGGTGGACACAGGTTTTTCTCAAAGTCTGATGTAGTCATGAAATGGTGGCAGGATATCATGCCAATTCAAGGATCTCTTTCTAAGGATGAGATACTAAAAGAAATCCATTTTAAAAAAAAGTTCACAAAATTAAAACTTTCGCCAAACGGACCTGATCCTGAAGTTACGGATGGGGTAATGCTTATAAGAAATAGGTTGTCACGAATTTTTTACCTAAAGAAATTCTTTGATTATCCGGTTACTTTAAACGGAAATACCATATCGAATCTTGGGATCGTCAGAATTATTAGAATTGGGTTGTCATATATTCACATAAAGATAAAACCTCCAAAAAACATAATTACACTGGAAGACTTTTTAATTAGTAGGTTTGGGAAGGAGCTTTATAAAACTTTTTTCAAAGACTATACTGAAAAGGTATGGGGAGTGCCCTGCACTGAGATAGCTGCAGATTGGGGGGCACAGAGAATAAAGGAATTGTCTGTGTCAAGAGCAATCATCCATGCCTTAAAATCAATCTTTACAAAGGAGACTTCAATAGAACAGAAAAATACAGATACCAGCTTGATAGAACAGTTCATGTACCCCAAACTAGGCCCAGGTCAAATGTGGGAAACAGTTGCAAACATCATAAAAGAGAAAGGAGGGATAATTATTAATAATGCGAAGGTAATCGGTCTTAGTATTATGGATAATAAGATAAATGAGGTCATTTATATTGACAATGAAACAAATAATGAATCATCATTCCAAGGAGATTATTATTTTTCTACAATGGCGGTAAAAGACCTTATAGCTGCAATGGGAGATACTGTGCCGCCAGATATAAAGAGAGTAAGCGACGGGCTCCAATATCGTGATTTTATAACCGTTGGTCTACTATTGAATAACTTGAAGATTAAAAATAAAACTTCAATATTAACTTTATACGATTTGGTGCCTGATAATTGGATATATATTCAAGAACGGGAAGTGAAAGTTGGAAGGTTGCAGATATTTAATAACTGGTCTCCCTATATGGTTTCTGATCTGAAAAAAGTCTGGATAGGACTAGAATATTTTTGCAATGAAGGCGATGACTTATGGTCAATGTCCGATAAGGATTTTATACAGTTTGCCATAGATGAATTACACAAAATAGATATTATTGACAAAAATGAAGTAATTGATAGTACAATTATCCGTATGCCCAAGACATATCCAGCTTATTTCGGAACTTATTCTGAGTTCGAGTTAATTAAAGATTTTACTGATAGTTTTCAGAACCTATTTTTGATCGGGAGGAATGGAATGCACAGATATAATAATCAGGATCATTCAATGCTGACTGCAATTGCTTCAGTGAATAATATTATTTCTCATGAAAACTCAAAAAGCAATATTTGGTCCATCAATACAGAGGGGGAATACCATGAAAAAAAATAGATTTCTCCAACTATCGGACGCTTATAGTCTTCTCATAATAATTACTCTGGCTTTTGGTTTACGATTGATTTTTTTTTCAACAGTACAACCATGGAATGAAAGAATCACAAATGAACCAGCCATCGAGAGTGATGCCCTTGAGTATAATCAGCTTGCATTATCGATAATATCAGATAAATCATTTGAAAACTTCAATTCCTTTAGAACACCTGGCTATCCTTTATTTGTTGCATTATTATACAGCATGTCCTCATCAAGCGTCCAGTTTGTCTTGCTTGTGCAAATTTTTGTGAGCTTAGCGTCTATTTTTCTGATTTATAAAATAGCAGTTTTGTTTCTTCAGCCCAAAATCTCCTTACTGTCTGCTTTCCTGTTCGCTTTTGATACAACTCAGGCAACATATACTGTTTCGTTATTAACTGAAACATTGTTTGTTTTTTTGTTCTTACTATCAGTCTATTGTTTTTGTAATTATCTAAAATACAATAACATATTATCACTTTGCATAAGTGCACTTATTCTCGGCTTGGCAACATTGGTGCGTCCTATATTAATATTCTTTCCGGTGGTTGTGGTACCGATAATTCTAATTGAAAGGGATATGAAAACCACGCATAAACTTATCAGGATATTGTGTTTTGTATTAATCTTTTTCTTGACAGTTTCTCCGTGGTTATTACATAACTATTCAAAGTATGGAGAGGCGAAGCTGTCTTCAATCTCAGGCTTGAATTTGCTTTATTATAACGCAGCTTACACCGAAGCCTCCAAAACAGGTAAAAGTGTTGATGAAGCTAGAAAGGAATTCAATATTAAGGCAGCTGAGCTAGGAGCAGATACAGCTGATATCTATTGCTTCAAGAATTCATCAATATATTCAGCTATTGCCAAACAATATATAAAGGGTAATCTTCTTTTATATGCCAAGCAGCATCTTAAAGGAACCATAAATATGTTCAAGGGGTTTGGTGTTCAAAAATTGGCCATGACTTTAAATCTTACAGCAGAATCTAATCATTCCGAATACATTGGAAGATCTGGAATTTTTAACCGCATTACCAATTTTATAAAAGGTAAATCAG
>CALBTS010000006.1 GCA_937968035.1 uncultured Methanomethylovorans sp. | reverse complement strand
CGCTTTCCCTACACGACGCTCTTCCGATCTGGCTTACTAAAAGGGGTTACTATCGACCAAAAGGTTGATGAGATACTTCAACCTAATCCTCGCTCTATAAGAAAGGGTGATCATGACTTATCAAGTGTGATTGAGTTCAGGGAAAATAACTTTAGAATAATACCCATTCTTGATAATCAGGACAGAGTTGTTAATGTCATAAATTTCAGAGAGATAAAGTCATATCTCCCGGTCGATGCGGTTCTAATGGCTGGAGGACGAGGAAAGAGATTAAGTCCATTGACCGACACGGTTCCAAAGCCACTTTTAGAAATTGCAGGTAAACCAATAATTGAGCATACACTTGAGCGATTAAGACTATTTGGGATTGATGATTTCTGGATATGTGTTAAGTATCTCGGAGAGCAAATAGAAAAGTGGGGAGGTGACGGCAGGGACAGAAACATAAGTATGAGTTATGTTTACGAAGAAGAGCCTCTGGGGACAATCGGAGCTATTTCGATGATTAATGATTTTGGTCATGAATACATTCTCGTGACAAATTCAGACATTCTGACAAATATCGATTACGAACATTTCTTCCTGGATTTTTTAAAAAACAATGCTGATATATCAGTAGTTACAATTCCATATGCAGTTGATATACCCTACGCTGTCCTTGAAACAGACAATGGCAGTGTAAAGAACTTCCGTGAGAAGCCAACATATACTTATTATTCTAATGGCGGCATTTATTTGATGAGAAAGGAAATAGTCAATTTTATTCCCCGGCACAAACATTTTAATGCGACAGATTTAATCGAGGTACTTTTAAAAGCAGGCCGAAATGTGTCTTCTTATCCTCTCGCAGGATACTGGCTGGATATTGGACGACACGAAGATTACTTAAAGGCTCAGAAGGATATCAATAATATTAAGTTTTGATGGAAATTCTCATTACTATTTGTGCAAGAGGAGGATCGAAGGGCATTCCGGGAAAGAATATCAAGTTGCTAAACGGAAAACCATTAATTTATTATACAGTGAGGGCCGCGAAGCAGTTCAACTCTGTTTACCAGACTGACATTGGATTAAGCACTGACAGTTGGGCCATTAAAGATATTGTTGAGCAGTATGGTTTATCTACTGAGTATATTCGTCCAGCAAATCTTGCTACAGATAATGCAGGTAAGATTGAGGTAATTCGGGATTTGCTAAATCATGAAGAAAAAGCTCATCGCAAGACATATGATTATATAATTGATCTCGATATTACTTCTCCGCTACGAACGATCGAGGATATTCGAAGTGCATTAATAAGGCTTGAAGGGGATTCAGATGCATATAATATATTCAGCGTAAGTCATGCAAGACGTAATCCTTATTTCAATATGATAGAATTGGAAAAAACGGGATATTGTCGGCTCGTTAAGAATGACGTTATGTATAAATCAAGACAGGAAGCCCCTGAAGTCTTTGAGTTAAATGCATCATTTTATATTTATAGAAGAAAATTTTTTACTGAAGCAAAGCAATCAGCAATTACTAACATGAGTCTCATATGGGTTATTCAACATATGTGTTTTGATCTTGACTCTCCCATTGATTTTGAATTTTTGGCGTATTTGATTGATAACAAAAAACTTGACTTTACCTGGCAATGAAAGTTTTAATTGTTGGTTTTGGATCAATTGCCAGGAAGCACTATCAGGCTATAATTAGAATAGAGCCTGATGCTGAAATCATAGCCCTGCGAAGATCGGAAGAGCACACGTCTGAACTCCAGTCACCGAATACGATATCG
>CALBTS010000005.1 GCA_937968035.1 uncultured Methanomethylovorans sp. | reverse complement strand
ACTTTTGGATTTATCAAAAGCCTGAATAGCTTCTTCATATTGTTTGAGTTTCAGAAGCAAGCATGCCTTTTCATACCATTCTTCTCCACTCTTAGGCTGTATGTTCACCACTTGCTTTTTTTCGTTCATCTTCCCGGAATCATATTTGTCTTCCCACTTTTTGCATAGTTCTTTGCACCTGTGGTTATCCGGATCAATTGACAAAGCTTCTTTGATCTCAAATATAGCATTTGGCAAGCTACCTTCTTTATAGAAAGCTTCAGCCAATCCGATGATATTATCTATTATTTTGTAGGGGAAGATATTACAGGCTGTGTATTGTCCTTCAGAACCTGTGGAGGGTTCAAAAAGGACATTTATCTCATTTCCCCATTGAACAGTGCTAACCTGAGATTTAAGTTCATCATCCAGGATATCCATGTAATAGAAATATCTCTCAATTCCATCGGTATCTCTTAGGAACCCAAATCCTCTATCAGATTTGTATGAATATATATTCCCACATTTCAGACCAAGCTCCTTGAATGTTAATTCCGTTTCGTATGTCTGAGTTTCGTTTGTGCCAATATCAATTATGTCTTTAGGACGAAGCATTTCGTTCAAGATGTTGATATTATTATCATATCCTGTATCTGGCTTTAGAGGCAAACTTTCTAGCATAGACTCCAGCAGATCAATAACAGAGAAATCCTCAAAAGATCGTATTGTGAAAAGAGCTTTAAGTTTCAAGGCTTTCTTATGCATTTTATTTTCTACAAGCACAAGCATCAGGGAACCGATCATAAGATCGTACTTTTCTTTATCAGAATCGTGAAAATCGTTCTCAAAAGAACCAAAAGCTGCTAACATCACTTTTTTGAAGATATAGTAATTCCCGGTACTTATAGCTGATAAACAGAATTGTTTCCAAGAGATCATGTCATTCCAGGGTGAAACGACATTGAAATAGAGCCCGAGGTCAAAATATACTTCCTCATTAATATTGGCTCGGAAAGCTTCACAGGCGGCATTGTATATGAACTCAGGTTTTGGCTCTTTAAGGAAAGCGTTCTTAAATTCACAGGTGGCTTTTTCATGCTCATTGATCAGTGAATAGAACATTCCTGCCTTATAATTAAAGGCACCATGCTGAGGATATTTTTGTGCCAGTTCCGATAGTTCAAAAGCCAAGAACGATAACTGTGATAAATTGTTCTTTTTAAGTGATGAACGATACTGGTCATTTATCCGGTTCCATTTTCTCTTATCGTCCTGTACCCCCTCGGATCCTATACCTGAAGGGAATTCTATTTTTATGTCTTTTAATTCAAGTCCGTTCTCTTTTAGACTGCCCAGGATCGTATTGATCTCCTGCATTGCAGAGATATGTTCTAATAACTCGTCTTGATCAGATTTGTTCAGGTCATCGTTTTTCTCTGGAATAATATCAGAGGTCGCATCCAGGGTTTTAGGAGAGGAAGAGGCTTCAACTTCCCACATGCCTATCATACGATGAGCTATACCATATACACATGTTTCATTCTTGAGTATTATATAATCGTCACCGGAAACCTCGACCAATCCTTTAATGATATCTCCGTTCTGTAAAAGAATAGCTATCTTATCAGTGTTTTTCAGATATTTTTCCAGTTCTTTGAACATCCTAACCACCCATATATCAAGTAGTTACAAAATATAATAATTTTACTATTTTCAACTGTTCCTTTACTTTTTCTGAACAGATGCTGTTCCCGGGTCACGTACTATTTTACGATCCACAGAGGTTTTATGCACGTGACCCGGTAGCATCGAACTCATTTTTGAGATTTGATGCCTTTGAGCACCACCAACCACCATTCACAGTTAGATGTCAATT
>CALBTS010000004.1 GCA_937968035.1 uncultured Methanomethylovorans sp. | reverse complement strand
ACCGAGATCTACACTCTTTCCCTACACGACGCTCTTCCGATCTCGAGCAGGAATTATATTTTAGCAGCTTACGGTAACCCCACAGGATGGAATTTCTTTGTTCAGTGTCCTGATACACTATATGGCAATCAGTTTGTTTGGCAGGCAGGCTCAGATTTGATTTCAGCGGCGTTACCTGATAGCGTTCCAGGTGATGGAGTAGAGAATGAGTACAAGAATCGATGGAATCATTGGGCGTGCACAAAAAATGCTGACACAGGTTTAATGAATGTGTATTTGAACGGATCACTGTGGTATACAGTTGGAGGCAGGATGCAACCGATACGAGGATATCTGGCAACAGATTTTACTATTGGCGATCACCCTTATGGGATGGTAAGCTACAAGGGTCTTCTTGACGAAGTACGTATATATAATAGGGTGCTGTCGCAGGCTGAAATATACTTGCTGTGTCAGCAAGACTAATAAAGATTTCGCGGTTGGTGTATGTTTTTATTATTCAAACTGACTGATTACTGGATTTTTTTGCTAAGGTTATCTGAATTGACTCTTGCTGAATTGTAGATTTCTGTGGGTGCATTTACTTTTAAAGGTGTCCTTTGCATATTTGAGCATTAAATTAAGGACAGTTTAGAAACTCAAAGCAGTTATTATTTATCCAATTGGCATAGAAGTAATAAATATTCAATTATTTAATTATACCGTACATGATAAAAATGTGTATATAGTTTATGATTGCAACTAGTTTAGGCCACCTGTGATAGTGAAATTTACCGTTTCTTTAACAATATTTTTTGAAAAAGCACTTAAGGGTCTTTATTAGATATTCTCTGTTCTGGTAATGTTACCGTGATTTATGTAATTTTTTTTGATTTGAATTGAAATATAATGATAACTATGTTTTTTGCTTTGAGAATGAAATGATATTTTTTTTCATTATTTTTATATTATATTTTTTATTATTTATATAAATGTCTTATATATAGATAGTTATGTATGTATTCTAAAAATTTATTTTTAAATTTTTTTCTTGCAACAGGATGGTTTTGCTGATATATTTAAATGGTGACGTTACCGTTAATAATTTAAAGTTTAACAAAAAAACATTTAAAATTGCGTTGAAAGCTTAGACAGATGGGAAAAACAGCAACTATTTCGATTGTAGATGTATCAAAGAAAGCGGGTGTTAGCCCGATGACTGTCAGCCGGGTCGTTCGCAATAACAGTAATGTTAGTTCTGAGTCACGTTCTAAAGTTTTGTCTGCTATTAAAGAATTGGGGTACATGCCTTCTCAATCAGCAAGGGCGTTTAGGAATGGTCAGCAGTCTCTTTCAAGCCAAAGAACATGCTGTGGTCTGATTTTTGGTTGGGAGACGCAAGATTCGGCTTCCTTTTTTAGTGATATTGCCAGATCAGCGGAAAAGGAGGCGATAGACAATGGGTTGTGTCTTTTGCAGACTCACTGGCAAAATGATTTTGAAGGGTCATGGAAAAGGCTTACCTCTGTTTTTTCTGTTCAGGGTATTTGCGGGTTAATTTTAGCAGGTCAGTTTTCGGCAGAGGAAGTTGATGTAATCAAAAAATATTGTGAAAATATAGTAATAATTGATGGCCCTGCTCCTGCTGATTCAGGTATAG
>CALBTS010000003.1 GCA_937968035.1 uncultured Methanomethylovorans sp. | reverse complement strand
GATCGTATTCGGTGACTGGAGTTCAGACGTGTGCTCTTCCGATCTGCAACATCTTCCAGGCAGTCTAATGGTAAGGAATTGATATGTATAAAGGGTTCTAATCAGAAGCAAATTGATGATTGTTTAAACAGATTAAAGAGTGAAGGTAGAAAGGTTACTGCGACCAAAAAACGGATAGAAACAAACTATATGCCAACAACATACCACACTTTTTCCATTGGTGGTGAGTGTTTTTTGAGGGAAGTTGGACGTATCGTGCTCAATTATACGGCATTAAAATGGCCTGATGTAGCTCGAAAATCAGAATTACACCCTATCAAAAATTCAGTTTTTGGAAATTTAAAAGATTGTTATGATATCAGTTATTATGTTAGTTTGACTGCTGATAACCCTTTTCGGGTCGATTGTGATCATAGTGAATTCTGCCATTACATCGCTATAATTCTTGATCATGTGAATTCATGCATTTATGGCAGAGTGATTTTGTTTGGGGTATTAGACTTCAGTGTATGGCTTGGAGAATACGATTTTGATATTTCTGACAATGTGTTGTACATTATTAATCCTCTTCAGAGTAAGGCTGCTCCCCCGTTGTGTAAATCCCTTGATCCCAGCATACTGCCTAGTACAATAACTCGTTTGGAATTGTTTGCTAACGAAGTAGATGTGCCTAATCTAATGAAAAATCAGTTAAATGAGATGTTCAAGAGAATTGATTTCTTTCATTTTACGAAGAACTATGCTTCACAAATTAGTGGAATTAATAATTCATCAGCTACGAATAAACGATCTAAGGAGACAAGACTGCAGCGTTTCATTCTTCAGCATCCCGAGTTGACATACATTCTTCTCTGCCAATTTAAAAAAGATGTAATTCGAGAGATAAGTCAGCCAAGCAGTTCAGATAACAACTCAGATAACATTGTAAGTGCTTCAATACTTGGCCAGTTAATCCGTGAGGACACTGAAAAGGATAGTGGATTATCTGACGTAACTGAGGGAATAATATGTGTCATAGCTGTAAAGCTCTGTAAAGCTATATTCCTTGAGCACAGTAATGATATTATTACTGATCGAATATTGTTTGAATGGTTTAGAAGTAATAAGGGATTAGAAATTGTCTCAGACACATTTCAGTTATTATTTAGCAGGTTGCAAATAGCCGGTGATGCGTTTGTCATTAACTGACAACCTCAGTCGTTGTCCTACACTTCCAATGAAATGGCGGGAATGGAGTGTTTGCTCCGGAAACTCCTACCGGGTTCATCTCTGAGTCGTATTCGATCTGATCGTCCTTGATCCAGGGTGCAAGGGCTTTGATGTATTCCCGGGCATCATCCAGGCTGTTGGACTTGGTATCCAGAG
>CALBTS010000002.1 GCA_937968035.1 uncultured Methanomethylovorans sp. | reverse complement strand
AATCAGGCACTGCTGTGACTCTTTTTAAAAAAGCGAAAGATATTTTACGTTATCCCTTCCGAGCGCATTGCAGAAACAAACACATTGGTATCAAGGACAATGGGAATCATTCAATTGACAGCATATATGACATCATCAATAGCATGCAAGAAAAGATTTACAGCAGACAAAGCTGGCAGAAGGGCCGAGTCGCGGCCCATCACCATTCAGAACTGTTACTTTATCAGGAAAACATGCAGAAAAATTATTGAGAATACTTAAGGTTGCGTCTGTTGAACCATCATCACGGGCAACAAGTGACCAGCACCTATTGCCTTGATAATGTATAGACTCTAACAGTTCTTGAATAAACTCTGATCCAGTGTATGTGGAAAGTAAAACGACAACCAAATCGTAGCTCACTTTTCAGTCATACTAGGACTTATATTGCCCAACAGCACATACTCACACATCAATTGCACCTAAGTTTCCACAAACAGGTGAATATCAATTCCTAGTTGCTGTTTCTAAACACTCGTATATTATAGAAATTATCGTTTTCAAAATCACCATACGCATCTAAGTGAGCATAAAGATCCATAATAATATCTGTAACTGTGTACTGAGGCTGAAATCCAAGGTAGGTTTTAGCCTTTTCGATAGAAACTTTGTAATTTCTAAAATCCTGAACATTACGCAGATCTATTTTTATCCTTCTGCCTGATAGCTTCTCAACCTCATCCTTAACCATATCACCAACCTGCCCCACAGTATAATTGCCTGAGGCCACGTTAAATGATCCGCTAATTGAATAATCAGCCTGAATAGCACGCAAGAATCCGCTAATCGCATCTCGAAGATCATAAAGAGGACGCCAAATTGCGGGATTGTTTACAACAACCTTTCCTTCAGTCATTGCCGTTTTGAACATAGTGTTCACAATCAAATCCATACGCATACGTGGGCTATGCCCAGAAACCGTTCCCTGGCGCAGAGAGATAACAGAGAAATTATCATCCTGAAGCTGCATAGCACCACTTTCCCCCTGGAGCTTCGAAATACCATAGGGGTATCCGCAAGTAAGCGGAGAGTTTTCATCATACAACTGGTTGACTGTATATCCGTAAACTGAGCAGGAAGAGGCATATATAAGCCTCTTAACCCCTGCATTTTTAGCAGTAAATGCCAGAAACGCAGGTAGTGCCCCATTCTGAATAAAGTTTTTGGCTGGACTGTATTCAGCCATAGGGTCGTTAGAAAGCCCACCAAGAAAAATAATTTGATCATATTTTTCAAAGTCTTCAGTTGTACAATCAAAAAGATCCTTTTTAATCACCGGCACACTACTAGGCAGCTGATTACCAAACCAAAGCAGATCGATGACATCAACTTCATACCCATGCTCAACAAGCACTGGCGCTAATGCTGAACCAATATATCCAGCTCCACCTGCAAGTAATATTTTCACGTTACCCTCCAACCAATTGACTTTTTATTGCCGCGTTAAACTTATTACAATCTAGTGATGTATCCTGGGGCACTTTAAAATTCACTTCATTAATTGATAACGGATTAATGTCTTTTGATTCATCAAGAGATTTTGCATATTCAAATACTGTCTTTCTATTCCCCCCAACATGAACTGTACCAGTCATGTCTGTTTGAGCAATATACGCAATCTTTTTTGAAATGCTTGCGACACTCTCCCGGCTTGTCCATTGATCAGTAAAAGCTTTCTCATAAGGAAATACATTAGGCCCAAATGTAGTCCTTATAATCAGGGAATTCTCATACATCCTGACGGCACATTCACCACCGAGCTTCGACCACGCATACTTATTTACCGGGTATACCGGATCATCTTCAAGGTAATTACCTTTGTCACCTTTAAACACATAGTCTGTAGAGATATAAATCAACCGGATACCATGGAGAGATGAAAGTTTAACCAAGTTGGCAGTGCCGATAATATTTACATCAATGCCCTTCACAGGCTCCTGATCTATTCTTGGCGGGGAGGTGAAGGCAGCGGCATGGATTATCAAAGCGATATCATTTTTAGACAGATATCCATTCATCTGGTCATAGTTAGTAACATCAAATTCTAATGTTGTGGGATAATGGGCATCTGGCAAAAGATGTTTAAACTCCCCCCCCAACAGTCCACTTCCACCAGTGAAAAGAATTCTTTTCGGTTCAGTCATACTCACTCCCCCTTGTACGCAAAATTACTAGAGCGCTCATCTGCTACCCACTGAGCAAGAGTAAGACCGTTTCTGTCCTTGTCCGTCATCAAGTTCTCACCTGATACAACTGAATCAAAAACCTCTTTAAGAGCAGGGTCACACAAAGACCAGTCAAGATCGGGAGCCAATGGCGATATCCCTGCCTCACATCCCTGACTGTATTCACCCGAACAAAAATATTCAATCCGAGTATCTTCAAGAAACAAATTCCCATGGGCAAAACCTGTAGGCACCCAGATCCATTCCCCATAAGCACTATCGTCACTAATGGGCATATCATATGCCATTATCTTACCAAACGTGGGGGAGCCTTTACGTATATCAAGGAATAGATCAATCATGTGTCCTGAAACTGTTCTTACAAGCTTAGACATATATGGGTTCCACTGAAAGTGAAGACCGCGAACAACTCCCTTTTTTGAGAAGCTTTCATTTGCCTGAACAAACTCAACTCCCTTCATACATTCTACAAGATCTGGGTGGTTAAAAAACACACTCTTCCGAAAAGGCTCAGTAAAATATCCTCGCGCATCAGAGAATCTACCAAACCTAATCATTTTGACATCAGACGCCTCAGCTGAATTGACACTTATAATCCGCATACGAACCTCCAATAATAGTTTATAAAAGCCTACTAATTAAAACTTACATGAAATTAATACTTCAATAAATTCAGCACGTATACCGTATTCAATGTTATCAATATACATAATAGTAGTTGTCATTCCACTTGAGCTGTATATAAAATCAACTATATCATATCCCCATTTTCTTGTAACTAGAGAGCCACTTTCAGATACTGGATTGCCATGATATACAGGCTCAAAATGATATTTAATTCCAGCAGGCGTAAGCTCTGCAACAATTTGAGTAGGATTTTGTTTATTCTCAAGTGGTACTGTTGATATTAACATTCCTTTAGGCTTTAATGTTCTGTGAATCTCGCTAAAAGCTTTTTCCGGTGAAAACAAGTGTTCAAAAACATCTTGAGTAACATGTAGGTCAATTGACTCATCAGGAAAAGATAATTTTTCCAGATTTTCACACTGAATGCCATTATGCATACTCCCACTTTCAGCAGAGGGAAAATATTGCGTAGGAATATAAGATTTACATAAGTTTTGAAGCTTTAGTGACGCACCTCTCTGTGCAGGAGAGGACTCATGTATAACAAGATTTTTCCAGTTTGGGGCATATCGCTCAATCGCATACATTAACGCCCGTTCACGTGGAATCGAGCCACAATTCATGCACACATAAAAATCTCTCAACCAATTATTCTCACTAACAAAAACTGTATTTCGATCACAGCAGACGCAATACCCGCTATTCTTAAGAAACGGCTTCTTTTTAAAAAACATAATCACTCCAACTTGCCATGAGTAAGCTCAAAGAATACTCAGGGAGTCTCAGGCTTAAAGTAGACCACACGGTTATTAAATCCCATTTTATTTGCCACTAAACCAAACATTCTTTCAACAGCATGCGCTACTGTAGCGTCAAGCTGCCCTTTTTCCTCCTCAAAATCATCCACTGACAAATTAAGATTATAAAGGGGAGTAAGCGCGGCAGGCCGGAACCAGAACATCGAGCCTGAAGGAAAATCCAAACTCATCCCCCTACTTATAGGGATTTCTAGGCGCTTAGCGAGTTTTTCACAATTATCCCAATTTGCACGCCACGGATCCTCATCGTTATAGGCACTCACTCCAACATACGTACGCGGGTAAATCATACCTAATGATGGGTCAGTCATGAAATAATACAAGATCGTTTTAACTATATGTGTAGACCCTAAAAGATTATCAAACAGATAATTTCGCCATGACGAATGTCCTTCGTTGAAAAGACTCTTTTTAGAATGGATTTTGCAGATCAGATCATATTTTTCAGTATAAATATCTTTATAAATCAGGGCAAATGGCAGAATATCCCTACCGCAGTTCCCGGGAGTCCGAATATCCATTTTGGCTATATTTTGACAAGAGCTAAAAACATCTTTTATCCGGCATTTGTCTGAGTCATCTTTTGTTGATATATAGAGATCAAAAGGCAATGGAATGCTTTTAAGATAGGCAGCAATTTCTTCAGAAAGGTCTTCATAGTACAAATGAAGAATTACAGCCAGCCTTGGAGAGGTGCTTATCAGAAGGCTCTGTATGTCAAGTTTTATTGGCGGAGTAAAAACATTCCCCTTATCCGCCTCTGCTGGGGCAAACAACACTTTCCTCCAACTAAAGCCAGCCAACTCCACAACATTGAAGAATAGTCGTTCGAAAGCATGGGCAAGTGTACCATCGTTTTTCTCTTCACTCTTATCTTCGAAATCCTTATAGCCTATTCCTAGGTTGAACATGGGCTTGAGCGATTCAGGCCTGAACCAGAACATGGAGCCGGAGGGGAACACCGGAGTCTGACTGAAATCAATTTCTATCCCCATCTTGTCTGCCAAGCATTTTACATGATGGTGATTGCTCCCCCACTCGGCCATGGATGCTACCGGCGGAAAAATATCGGGGCAAATCATTCCCAATTTGGGATCAACATCAAAATACTCTACTATTTTCTGAATGCTGTCACTGCTCCCCAGCAGGTTGTTGAGTAAATACGGCCTCCAGCCTTCCATCCCTGATCCGTAAGAACTCTTTTTGCTATGCAGGAAACAGACGAGATTATATTTAGGAAATATGTCTTTGTAACCGACAACAAAGGGCCCCATATCCCGCCCTTTATTTGGGAAAACAAGAACCTGCACATGATCAGTTCCGATAAAACGGAACAGCTTCTCCTCAACTTCACACTTGCATTCTGCGCTGGTGGAAACATACAGATCATACTCAAACGGAATGTTCCTGAAGTAGCTGATAAACTCATCCAAAAGCTCAGTAAAGTAAATATGCAATACTACGGCTATTCTCTTTTTCTGGAATCGTGCGCATAGCGCCCTAGCGGTCGCATTAAGATACGCATATCCAAAATGACGATCAGGATCGAGATACGCTCCTTCAGCCCATTCATTCCAAGCATTAACAAAGATGAACTGTTCTGACGGTGCCAGGTTTTTCTTTGTATAATCTATATGTGACTCCAACCACTCCTGATACTTCCAAGGGCTTTGATCAATAATAAGATCAGGGTTCTTCCGCCTTGGGGTGCAATCCCAGCCAGGTAAAAGGCCACGGAATAGCTTGTAGGTCGGCTTTTCCCTCTTGATATTCTTTTCAACCAATTCGGGATACGACAGAACATTTCCAGCAAAATTCTTATCATAAAATTCAACACTTGAATTTATGTTCTGGATGCCCATGTTGTGAGGAGGATATTCTATTGCTGCATCGAAACCATACTTAGTTGGATCCATATCTCCTTCAAAACAGGTTTGCATCACAGCAAGATAGAGCTTACCTATACCTACCGACTCACAATAATCATTCCACCGCTTAATAGTTGCCCGAATATCAGGAAACAGACTTGGACGGTAGACTATTAGCAGTGGTCTTCCATCTACTTTTATATATCTCCTGTCACGCAGAGCAGGCTCTATATCCTTGATGAAGGCTATATCATCATCAGGCGTATGTTTTTGCTCTAAAAGCACTCCCTTATTTCCAAATCCATCCCAACGGACAGTCCAAGGTTCATTTGCCCAGTGCAAACAGAACGGAATATCAAGATCAGGGTTCTCCATCATCATATTGTACGGGACACGCATGACGCGCCGCCCCATAAACCAATAATGGTGGAAACAGAACCCGTAAACCCCATGCTCCTTGGCTAACTCAACTTGGCGTTTAAGGACATCTTTTATCCGAGTGTCATAAAAACCAAGCTCTCCCGGCAAGCGTGGCTGCAAATGGCCATCAAAAAGAGATTGCGCTTTAGTACAGTTTGTCCACTCTGTAAATCCCTTCCCCCAGAAGGTATCATTTTCAATAAACGGGTGAAATTGAGGGAAGTAGAAGGCAAGTATTTTTATATCTTGCTTTGGAATATCCAGACACTGATTGTCCTCATAGAACTGAAGCTTATCCTGAATATTTTGAGGATTTTTATGGAAGTTACAGGGAGAGACATCCTCATGCAAAGGATTCAAATATGGCTTCATATACTCTCTATTTACAACATACCTAATCGCTCTATTGTACAGAGCGACGCCTCCCTCACGCTTCATAAGGTTGATTGCCTTAACAGCATCAGAAAAAAACCTCATATATCATTATTCCTTTTAATATATTTATTTAGATCCCTTAGAGGCTTGGTAATTAGCCAACTTTTAGACGTAATCATACAATGAATCATATTCTCCCTTTCAGCCAGTTGTGAGTCCCTTTCAGCCAGTTGTGAGTCCCTTTCAGCCAGTTGTGAGTCC
>CALBTS010000001.1 GCA_937968035.1 uncultured Methanomethylovorans sp. | reverse complement strand
TGGGCCTGGGCAAGCTCCTGCTGCGGGGTGATGTCGGCGGCGTCAGCATCAATTGCCAAACAAAACCCAAGCAGACATCCGATTGTTATGCAAGCTACTATATATCTGTGCATGATCATTGCTCCTTTCGATATTACTCAGTGATTGTGATGTTTATCTGCGGCTGCATCGGGGCGCTCGTGTCGGCCCCGGTCAGTGTGGCTGTAGCGACCTCAGACGGCGCGCTCCTGTTGCCCGCCGAATCCGTTGCCGTGGCCTGTACCCGTAGCGTGATAGTCTGGTTGTCCGGTACATTGACGCCGAACGAGGGCATGGCGTAGTCTGTGACCGCACCATTGACCTGTGCGCTGGTCAGGACATCCTGCGTGTCGGCATTGAACACGGTGAACGTCACGGGTAATGACTGCTCTGCCGTGCCATTGGCCTGAAGCCCGTCCCATGAGAGCGTAACCGTGCAGTCTGCCGCCCACACACCCTGTGCAAATAATGCACATACTGCGATAAGTGCTAATCTCTTCATTTTGAGTCTCCTTTTACGTTTTGTCGGCACCTAGCGATTTGTGCCTACGTTTTGTACTGCTCCTGTCGTAATCACCGCAAATATCGCTATGATTAGAGCCATTAATCGCATCATGATTCTATCCCCCATTTCAGTTTTTTATCAATTTTGATAAGTTCTCATGCCCACAGTTCCTCAATGACCACGCCCTCGGCCTCCATCAGCCTTGCTATCCGCTCCATGTCTTCAACGCAGGACAGCCGCTCACCTTCCATGCCGTACATCAGCCGCCACAGGATTGAACACAGTGCCTCGAGGTGGGCAACACGCTGAAACATGATGCGGTCTTCCTCATTGTCCAAATTCAAGGTGAGCGTCCATGTGCTCATATAAGCCCCCTGCGTATAATGCCCGTGAGTATATTCATGCGGCCTCCGGTGGGCAGAAAAACGGGATAAAGCACTCGGTCGGTATTTCGGAAAACTGGCAAATGTCCAGTTGGGCACGAGCCGCCGCCTCTTCAACGTCGGGTGTCAATGCCCGGTGGCAGGTATGGCCCTTGGCGCAGAGCAGATAAAACCCGCAGTATGTCCGGTCCATGTAGCACATCATGGCCTATTCCCTAAGTTACGATTTAACTTGATAATCTCACGAATCCGCTCAAGACCTGCTTGCGCTATATCCCAGAAGCTCTTACCCTCAAGTTGTAGCGCCACCTCCCGGCCCATGATTTTGCAGTATGCCGCATAAGCCTTCTTTTCTTTGGCTGTCGCGTCCCTGGTCCTCGGTTTCAACTTTGCCGACTCCATCATCGCCGTTACCATCGCATCCTCGACCTCATAGAGTGCCGCCTCAACCTCTACAAAGGCAGGGTCTACGGGCTTTACGGTTGTGGTATGCCTTTCCGGGTCCACGATAGTCAGCCACGCCCCGTCCTGATAGACCTCGTAGTGCCGCCACTCATGGACCGGGACAAATCGCCTGCCTACACGCTCATACAGTTTGCTCATGACCAAAGATCCTCTATAACCACGCCCTCGGCCTCCATCAGCCTTGCTATCCGCTCCATGTCTTCAACGCACGATAGACGCTCACCAACAGCACCGTACATCAGCCGCCAGAGAATCGAGCACAGCGAGTCAATGTGGGCAATCCGCTGCCACATGATCCGGTCCTCCTCGTGGTCAAGGTCAAGATTGATTGTGACTTTCATACCGACCTCTCTGACCTATACTTGTTCACTTCGATAGGTAATTTTGTCATGGCAAAACCCCCTTCCTTGCTGTGCATCTTGCAAGAAATAGTCATACTTTTTTCTTACAAATCCTCTTTGCCTTTATCGCCTTCAACAAGTCTTCTTCAGTCCATGCAACCACTGCCATGCCGCCCACCCTCTCCACCTTGTTAAGAAAGTCAATCTGCTCTGGCCTCGGCTTATCTTTGTCCGTCTTGCATTCCACTGCCGCAATCAAACCCGTGAGCTGGTGAAACCCGAATACGTCAGAGACTCCCTTGTGCGCCAAGTGCATCCACCCGCCCTTGGTCGGAACCTTGCCCGCATTGCAGCGCCATGCCACACAGCCGAACATGGTTAGAATCTCGATGGCGGTGGATGGCTTCATCAGAACGGCAAATCCCCGTCAGGCTGGCCGGTGGGAACGTCTTCTGACCACCCAAGCATCCTGAGCAGGTCTTTCAGTGTCTCAACAGCCTCTTCCCGTGTGCCTAGCTCAATCTTCAGCGGCATGTTCTTACCCGGAACACTCTTCTTTGCCTCCTTGTCCCACTTCTGCTGAAACACCCACTTGAGCGCCACCTGTCCGTCTTTGTTCAGGTATGCACTGACAATGGAATACTTGTCATTGTACTCATCCAGTGCTATCCCTGAATCGTACTGCTTGTTGGTCAGAATGAAATTGTCATGCTCTATTGCCATATATCCTCCTTATGTGTTTTCGATCTTGTCTAGTTGTGATCCCAACTGCCAGAACCATGATTTTTTCTTGAACCAGGGCTTTAGGTATGTATCCTCGGAAATCCGCTCTAGTTCCTGATCTAAGTTAAAATTCTGATACTTCCTGCTCCATGCCTCATAATCTCGTTTACTCAACTTCACCACGCCACCATCTAGCGTCTGGAATGTGTAAAGAAAATCATCGTCAGTTGCTTCTGGATTAGTGTATTTCTGTATGCATTTCTGGCGGTTGACCTTGGCCGCTGGCATCCAATCCATGACCACTGAAAGGTGAGAACCTCGTTCAATCCTGAAGTGAAGTTCCTTGTCTTGCATGTTTTCATTGAGCGACTTCTTGACCTTGGTGAGCTTGAGAGCGCAGATGATGCAGTGTTCAAGGGCGCACAGAAAATCAAGCGTCATATACAGACGGGCCTTATCCTTTGTTGCGTCACCACCACGGGCCACTTCAGAGTTTGCCTTCTTCTGAATTGCAACGATAGCAACCCCGTTCTCTAATGAGTCGTATATGTCACGGATGCTGGATGGTATCTTGAAATACTCACCATCTATCTCTTCCAGGTAATCTACACACGTTAGACCGTTCGGATTAAAATGCTGTATCAGGCCGTCGAAGTCGTATGATCGGCTTGTTGCGCGTACCTTCTTGCCCCACTTATCCAGTGACACATCAAGAGACTTCAACCTGTCCTTGTACTCACCATCCTGCATCTCTGACATGCAGTAGACACGTTCGTACACAGCATCGAGATTAAGTTTAAGTGTATTCAGGATGAAAGCCGTCTTCCCTGCATTGGTAGAACCAGCCAGGACTATGATTGAGCGTCGCGGTATTGCTATTTTGTCTGACAGGCCAAAGGGAAGAGTGATTGGAAATGCTGCTTCATCTGCTTTATCAAGGTCGATCCAATCAACATTGGTATCAATGACGTGCCATTTGCCTTTAATAGTCTTATCTTTTCTTATTAGTTTTTTATCTTTATATATAGAGAGACATTTGGCACGGTTCATCTTGTCCTTCCTGGTGGTCAGACAAAACTCCCTGTCAAGCTGGTCAACAGTGAATGAACCCGTTGAATTTATTATCCATTCTTTGATATGGGCGGCAAGGTTATATGGTGGTTGCGCTAACTCGGCTTCAGAATCTTGATTACCATTGATTACCGATTTGATGCCTTTGATTACCTCTTGATTACCTGTGATTACCTCTGACGATGTTTGTTCAGTTTGATTACTTTGATTACTTTCATTCGTATCGAAGTAATAATCCTCGCTCTTATTCGGGTTGCTCCTCGGTTCTCTCATGCCTGCTGTTATGCCGCTGTTGATTGTGGCCCGTGCTTCTTTGTGTTTCAACCCAAGGCCCAGTGCAACACCAAGCAGCATTGATTCAACGTGCTGACGATCTAGTTCCCCGCCGCCTATGAGTTGCCCAAGGTTATATGCTGATGCGTTCAGATTCTCATTGCGTGTTCCTTCAGTGGAACGGGAGAGTTCAACAATCTCACTGGATAAAGCGGCTTCACCATAGCTCGAAGATCCACCAGAAGACCCATTAACTGTCCTGTCCTTGGCCTTGTCAATGAGGTCATATAACCAGTCAGGGGCGGGTTGCGGCTTCATCTTCTTTATCCACTCATACTTGCCTCCTGATGGATGGGATGAAGGAGGAACAACCACATATCCACCAGAACCACGGATGTCGATACCTGCCCCTATTTTCTTGGAAGAGTTGCGAACATCTCTCCCGTTCCACGCAAAGAAATACTGTTGCCCACCGCTTCCCGTCTTCTGCTTGAGCGTTTCGGGTAGGACTAGCCCTTGGTCTTCCCACATCTTGATTGTCTGGGGGCCATCTGGAAGGTCAACGTCCAGCACCCATATTCCAGACTCGGGACCACAAGCTACCCCGATGGAATTATCGGGGTTAGAGTGCCACCACTGTTTGATTTGAATTGGCTTATTGCTTGCCCTGTTCGGCCAGTCCTTCAACAGCGCGACCTTATCCAGACCACAGGGCAAGACGCGCCATTGTAATTTCTCGGCGTATGTCAGCGCGTGTTCAAGGTTGCTCATTCAACGCCTCCATGCGTCTGTAGGCATCATAGAACTTATGCATATGCCGGTAGCCATTAATCAGCCCCCAAATTATATAAATTAAACCCTACTTCATTTTTTATGACATCTATGGGAACACACCGCCCCCATGTGTCATTGCGTTGTGCATATTTGCCCTGTTGTTTTTCTGGAAAAGCATAGATTCTTCTATTTACAAATGCCCACGTCCGGAGGTTTTTGAAATTCAGAGAATACAGGTCTTTTTCTTCAAGGAAGAGATAGAGCAAAATGTCAGTGTTTAGATTGAACATCCAGCCTGGCGTAAACCTAGATAGATTACTCCATGTTTCAAGGAAAAAATTATTATGAATATTCCTTTCCTCAGCCTTATATTCAATGCCCCATATTTTTCCATCACCTGAATTTATTAGGGCATCACCAACAACTTTTTGCAGATCCTTTGACAAATTACCCTTATTGGTCAGGACATATCTTCCCCCGTGGGACATGCTTTGAATGAAGGGTATAATGAGTTCACTTGCTCTGGTTTCTATTAAGCAAGTATCATCAAACGCGCTCATCCGAATGCCCTCTCATTGAACAGGGTTCGCTCAATCTCGTTCCCCCATGTTACCCACCCATCAGCGGTTGACCTCCCGAACAACTCAAGATATGGTCCTGGGCTTACATTCTCGATGATCTTCCGCACCCGTTCGGGTTTCGCGCTATGCTTTGTCCTCTCCGCTTGTATCCAACTCATCTGTGAATGATCGTTGAATCCAAGAGTCCCACGCACGCCGAGCACCATGAACTCGTGAGACACCCGCCAGTAATTACCAATGCCCATCTGGGGCTTTACCCACAGGAACACGCCTTTGTATTGGAATCCCCATGCTTCAAGAATCTTAGGGCATTCAAACAGGAATGCGTTTGTAGTCCAAAGGTGAAGGTGGGCTTGGTCGTTCACAAGGTCTTGAATTGGAAGTGCGGCTATTTCATCAACTGCCATTGTCACATAATGATTATCTGTGGATGCTCTTGTTGCTTGGTTGTCATACTTCCAAGGTGGGTCAGCATAAATACAGCTAAATCTTTTACCTGCATTGATAAGCACCCGCAGGTCTGTAACAGCGCATGAATCGGTATCTTGTTGTGAAACAACATTTGGTGTTGTGGCCTTTAGTTTTTTAGATAGTTTCAAAAGCCCCGATGATGTCAACTCGCCACGTTCTTTGGTCTTTGCAATGTGCTCTTCAAAGACAGGCTCAGGTATTGACGCAATGGCCTGCCAGCGGTGGGCCTGAAGGCGGGTAATTCCGATGTCATCATACCTTGGCGGCAACGATGTATCATCATGCAACAGCGTTGCTGCTCCTGGGTGTTTCTCCTGCTCCCTCAGTATCTCCCCCGCCCTACGCTCGGCGCGTACCTTGATTTCAGCGCACCGGTTCTGCATCTCAAGGGACTCACCAGCCTGCTTCATGTAGACTTGCAGAGCAGATGCCTTATCTCGAATGTCCTTAACTTCATCGACAGATGAAGCAAGGGACAGCTCTTTTCTGGCGGTGTTAAAGTGTATCAAACTACTCATCCATATCCTCCACTCTCAACCTGCAATAAAGCCGCATCTCTGCACTCGTCCACCCGTTGAGCAGCACCCTGTCCCGTATTGGCAGGACGATAACCTTGCTCTCGGACTCTCTTGCTTCCTCTGCGGCGAACCATTCAGCGGGCGTCATTCGATTCCTCCAGCAAGAATGCGAAATGCTGTTGCAGCGCAGAGCGGCACCTGCCCATTCCCCAACGCCTTGAGCCTGTTCACCCTGTCCTTGATGCCCGTTGCGACACGGGGGAGGGGGCCTACGGCAAGATGCTTTCGATAGTTAGCAGCGCGGGGCAGGGTCAGGGCATAACCATCTTTTCCACCAGACAATCTTCTAGGAAGTCCTCCTGTTTCGACAATTTTAGAGCCGTCTTCAACTGCGCCTATTGTTCCATCCTTGGTATGCGCTGTAGGCCAATAGTCACTCTCCTCCATATCCGCAGGGTCTATCTTCCATG